>JAJRYU010000083.1 GCA_024275615.1 Planctomycetota bacterium | reverse complement strand
CCGATCAGGTTATCTACTCATGGCGGGGCAGTGGCGTCGATGTATTCGAACGGTTCCGAGAAGCTTTTGTGAGTGATGAGCTCGAGCTTGCGGTAAACTACCGTTCTTCCGCCAACATCCTAGAAGCCGCGCGCTTCATTTTGGGAATTGCCAAGGTGGGGCGCAATTTGAACCCTAGCCGCCCCGCAGGGAGACCTTTGGTTATTCGGGAACATTTTGACCAAGTTTCAGAGGCTGTGTTCTTGGCCGATACCATCAAGGACTTGGAACCGTCTGAATCCGTCGGCATCTTGGTGCGTATTCGCCAGCAGATAGAACCCATCAGAGAACAACTCGCGGCAGCTGGTCTCATCGTTCAAGTCAAAGAGAACGGTACGTCAGGTCTCGGATTGCGCGCCTTTGCAAAGAGCTACTTTAGCTGGCTGTTCGCTTGTGCGAATGAATGGGCTTTGGCTTCTTGGATTTGCCACAGTGAATTTGGGCTACCATCACTTCGTGGTCGCGCTGCCAATCAGACGCCTTTCACACTGGCGGATTTCGAACTTGAAGAAGACGATGCTCTGGCATTGCAACGACGCCTAAGCGAAGTGCGCAAATGTTGGCTGGAGTGTTGCCAACTTGCGAGCGCTGAAGACTTTGTCAATGCCACAGGAATCATGCAGTTCTTAGAACCACTATCATCAAAGTCGGCTATTTTGGAACAGCGTCTCATGGAGTGGCTGCGTCCCATCTGGAGAGGAGATTGTCCGCTTGAGTCTGGAGCGATCCTGTTGGAAGCGATACGACTTCTCTCCGCAAGACAATCGGACAGTGTGCCTCAAAACGGACCCATTCAGCTCATGACTATGCACGGGGCCAAAGGGTTGGAATTTGATCATGTCTTTATCAGCGGAGTGAATCGTGGGCTCATGCCGATCACTTCGTCTTGGGGCGATAGTGCTAGAGAGGCAGAAGAAAGACGATTGCTTTTCGTCGCCATGACCCGTGCTAAGGAGACGCTCGAGATCAGTTGGTTTCGAGCGCCAGCCATGACTCAAATTCTACCGGAGCCGAGTCCCTACCTTGATCTTATTCCAGACGATCTCAAAGACGACCAGCGAAATTCTCAGGCAAAAGACAACGACAGGACGTGGGGAAGTGGGATTCTTGTCGAGCACCCTCGGTACGGTGAAGGTGTCGTGGTGAACAGCAAGGAAGGCCAAGTTATTTGTCAATTTGAGAAGTTCGGCCGCAAGGTTTTCCCCACCAACCTGTGCCCATTGATCATCTCCAACTCACATGTCACAGAAACTTGATGGCGCCTCCAGGCAGGAAATAGAGAATCAACATCTCGCCATTTGTGACTGTAGGGATGTGAGTGGAGTCAGGACCGTAGATGACCCAACCTTCAGATTGACCATCGAATTCAGGCGAGCCGTCGGTGGTGAAGCAGAGGTCAATTTCACCTTGGGGATGATTGTGTTTGGGGCCGGGGCCGCTCATGAGGACGGCATCGACGCTAAAACCCTGGAGGTCCTTGGCGATCCGACCGAACTTGATGCCACCTGCTTCTTTAGGCAAAAGCCAGTCTTGTTGGGCGGCAACCATGGTGGCGGTACGGATTTCAGCAATCATGTCGCCCGCGAACGGTACCAGTGACTCGATGGCCGCCTTGGCATCAGGGACACTCTCCAGGTTGATACTCTGCAATTGGGTTGCCAAAGGGCGAATCATCTCGATGAAATCTTCCTGGGTCACTTATTCTCTCCCGTTCCTAATTCTCTTGTTTCCTATGGGGACAGTTCTCCATTGGACTGAAACCCAGCGTCAGTTTCTTGCCGTGGAGCAAGGTTTCTATTGCTACGGTCTCTACGATGTTCACCGGCATGATAGGATAGAAATTTATCGGCGCAATGACGGCCAAAAAGACAGAGCCAGCAGGAAAATGGCCACCAAGGTTGACAATCCCGAGATCCAAAGCCCTAGCCGGAATCCGGGCGGTGTATAGGTCATGGCGACCTGTTGGTTGCCAGTCTTGTTCAAGGGAATAGCCATGAATGCACCATTCCCTTGGAAAATTGGCACGTCCTTGCCATCAATACGTGCTGACCAACCCGGATCATAACTCACTGCCAAACTGAGCCAGCCCGGGTTCTTGTTGTCGCAATCAACTCGCATTTGATTCCAACCTCGACGCCAGAGTGTTGCTTTCTCTTCCCGGAGTTTGTTGTTCCATTTCGGCAGAGATTCTGGGTTAGAAGTATCTTCTTTGATCAAGAGCAATTGGTGACGGGGATCCCAGCCTTCTCCAGTTGCCACATGCTGCGCTAGGACGTCACTCAGATCCTCTGGGGGCACGGTCCGTCCTTGATGCATGACCCGAGCGATAGCCATGGGGTACTTGTTGCGTAAGATTCGGATGCCAGATTTCTGCGCCAGTGGATTCTCCACCGGTTCGAAGTCAAATCGCCCCTTGCTGATGTGGCGATCAACCCACCACTGGGTCAAGATGAATCGGACAGGGCGGCTGGCGTCCAAGGCAAGACTGAATGAGATAGGGACCATGGCGTTTTCGATTGTGAAGACGTACTCCTGGGTGTCCGTGATGGTCCTGACATCGTTGTCGAAACCTGTTTTAACTGTGAAAGGTTCCTTGCTTGGCGACTCAAATCGTATTCCGATGCGAGCTGACTTGGCTGCCAGATTCAGGCGCATGGTTGTTGCCGGAGCAGGTAGCAAGAGAAAGGAACCTTCAAAAGCATCGGGGGCCACCAAAGTGGAGGTCTGAATTGAGGCGTAGTCGAGTGCTCGTTGAAATTCACCGAAGCGAACATAGGGGCTGTCTTCCAAGAGGTCTTCTCGTCTCTCTCGCACCATGTCATTGAAATCGCCTTCTCTGAAGATGACTTGTCTCACCCCTGCCAGATCGAAATAGGGCGACAAAACAATTTCCCTGGACGCCCCCAACAACATGTAGGGCGGCCAAGGACCACAATTCATGTAAGGCGCCATGAGGCGGTGATAAGGAGTGAGGGGAAGGGCACCAACGCTACGGATATCGTACCAGCCTTGTAACCCTGAGAGCAGAGGTGCGACGGCATCACGGTAACCCATCGTGCGGTGGGCAATGGGGGTCCAATGGGGTTCTTTGATGTTACTTCCGTATGGCAGGCCTTCGGGCACGGTGATCTCATCGAGCCGCTGAGGATAATCGGGACGGTACCATGCCGATTCGGCAATCAGCAAAATAGGGAGGAGGGCAACGCACCAAAGGGGAGAGCGACGTATTGCCAAGATAAGACTAATACCCACAACGAAGGCAAGGCTGGCTGAAATCTGGCTATCGATGCGACCACGAAAGTAGACGGCGTGAACAAGGATCGCCATCGCCAATGTCGCGGCAACGGCAAGTCGTTGATACGAAAGCCTCTTCATGCAAGCTTCCATTCCGTGAGCTGACAACAACAGAATGAGTAATTGGGCGATGGTGGCATACTTGGTCCACTTGAGCCCGCCGACGATGGGGAGTGTGGCGAATAGTTGGTTGAATGACGGAAAGATTGCCAAGCCATGAAACAACAACAAGCCGATGAAAACACCGATAATGAACCTGTTTTCTTTCTTGGCGAAAATGGCGGTCAAACCGACGATTGCCAGGAAACAGGAAGTTGCCCCTAAGCGCCACCAAGGCGGTCCTGAAAGGCCATCCGTAGCCACTCCCACTAACGGTCCTCCCGGGGCGAACCAGTCGACGAGATGGCTCGCTGTGCCCATGATCTCCAAGGCAAAGAAAGTCCGGTTTTCGCTGCGCGCCAAAAGGTCGGCGAGGGGTAGCAACGAGAACGCGCACAAGAGGGAGGCGAAAAAAGCTGCGCTGCCATAGCCCGCGAGCACACTCATCTTCTGGCGTGTTGATTCGCTTTTGTGCAACAAGACAACGGGACAGAAAATAACAAGAGCACAGGCAATGGGTTGGGGATTGCCACCGTTGAATCCGAGAGCGATCGTGCCGACCAAGAAAAGCCAACGACGCAAATTGCGTTTTGCCAGAAAACACACGGTGGCGAACACGAACCAAGGAATGACCAAGGCACCATTCAGATGAACGAGGTTCGCGAAGAGAGTGAAGATCGCGCCATAAGCAAGACCGAATCCGACAAGAAGCGCTGAGCGGGGCGAGTTCCCGAGAGAAAAAGCACACAGCCAGCCACCGAGGGAAACCAGGACAATGCGAAGGAGAGCAAAAAAGTCCCAGTGGGCGATTGTTGGCGATAGATGCAAGGGGAGTTGGAGGACGCTGAAAACACCCATTTCACCGTTGGCAGCGTAGGGCGTGCCGCAGGCCTCAAAGGGATTCCAAAACGGCAATTGCCCCAAATCGAAGGAAGCGCCGGTCAAGAAGATTCCAGGACCTTCAATCAAGAAGCCAGCCCATGGGTCCACGGTATGACCAAACCCGGCGGTTTCTGGGGTCGTTTCCAAACCAACATTGAACCACGGAACTGACACCATGCTGTGATCAAAAAAAGCAACGTCCGCAAACAAGAGCAAACAAGCCGACAGCATGGTCAAGGTGGCGACGAGGAGATACCTTCGATTGGTCGCGACGTGCCGCCAAGGATCGCTACTGCCAATAATTTTGTCGTTGTCGAATGGCAGGGATAGAATTGACCAGCAAAGGACGAACGCCAGGATGAACGTCGTCGTGCCGAAAGAAAATGGGTCGATCCCAGGAGCATGCTCGATCGACAGAAAAACAGCCAACCAAGTTGGCACGGCCAAGAGAAAGGCGCGTTTTGTATTCATCATCGACGTGAACTTTGAAGGGCGACACGTATTGCAACACGCAACTCATCAATTTCGAACGGTTTGATCAAATAAGGACAACCGGCTTGGGCCAGAAAAATGCGGCTTGAGTCATTCATGAGGTCACCTGTGGCAAAGATCAGTTTTTCGGCTCCTCTATGAGATCCTTGAAGAAGATGATGATGAAAGTCCTTCCCTGACATGTCCGGCAATTTAAGGTCGCATAGAATGATGTCGAAATGGCGCTTACGGAGATGATCGAGCCCGTCCTTTCCCGTAAGAGCAGGTGTGACTTTGTGCCCGTCTAATTTGAGGATCATCTCGTAGGTGTCGAGTGTGCTCTGATCGTCGTCGATGCACAAAATCTCAAGGGTGGGGAGTTGGCTCTCGTTGCCTGTTGTTTCTTGAGCTTGAGGCTCCTCATGAACAGCCAAGGGCAGAGTGAGTTGAAAAGCGGCACCTCGTTGATCACTATCAACGAGTTCAAGAGTGCCGCCGTGTTCTTCAGCGATACGACGAGAAAGGGCCAATCCCAAACCCGGTCCTTTGTCCTTGCCTTCCGTTTGGAAGTCACCAAAGAGCCTGGGTTTCATGCTCGAAGAGATTCCTGGTCCATTGTCTTGAACAGTGACAACGACTGAGTTCTCCTCACATGCAATGCTGCAGACAATCTTGCAAGACGAAGGAAGGACGGCTTCTTCGGCGTTGCGAATGAGATTCTCAAGAATTGAGATCAGGCGGCTTGGATGACCACATACAAAGGCCGGACCTGTTTGACTCTGGACTACTTGAATTGTCCCCGCTGTGTCACGTTTCTCCAAATAATCGGCGATAACCGCGGCCAAGTCGATCGTTTGCAAATCCAGTCCTGGAGTATCAAGGTGGGTGAGAAGTTGGTTGACATAAGACCGGCACCGAGTGGCATTGTCGTGTATCCTCTGCCCCGTCTTGGCGACTTCTGTATCGCGATGTTGGGCCAGATGTTCAGAACCAACCAAGATGGCCGTCATGAAGTTACGCAACTCGTGGGCGACTTCAGCGGTGAGGCGCCCAAGGGCAATCAGTGCCTCGTCTGGAACTTCTAATCTATCGTCGCTCATTTGATTCCTTAGACGGTCGTTTCCTTTATCGACCAGAAAATACCCCCTGCATGAGCTTTGATCACATTGATTGTGATTGCAAGTGTTTAATGGGCAAAGGTTTGTAGCTCCTATTAACTTCTCAAACATCTCTGGCATGAGTTGAGACTCAACGCTAAACTCTGTAGGCACGGCAAAACGCCCGTCAATACGCTGCCAGATCGACACAGCCCAACGTCTAAGAGTACAGAGACTGCAGAGACTAGAATGAACCGTATTCTTGCGATTCTCATATTAATGTCCGTTTTCGATTTGAGCACGCCAGCTCAAGTGGGGGCCAATGGCTTCAACTTTGACGATTTGGGACCCTATGCCGTCGCCCAGGCCGATAGCTACATCCCGTGGGGTGCCGTCAATGCTCCTATTCCGCCGATTTTTCAAGGTGTCCCCATAAGTGGGTTTGTTGGCTACCGGATTTTTTGGCCCACCGGCTTGGACCCTTTGCAAACCACACCCGACCAGTTTCAAGGACAGGATTCTCCACTGGTGATCCTGAGCCATGGTTGGGCTTCAAATCCGGGGGATTACGATGGGCTCGCCGCCCACTTGTGTAGTTGGGGGTTTGTTGTGGCAATCGTTAACTACAACGTCTTTCCTGTCGAATTTCAGGTACCGATCGAACAAGCATTTGAAGGCTGGCTGCTCAAAACCTACTTATTAGGGGAAGCCGCAAATCCGGCAAGCGTTCACCCGGTGCGAGGTGTTCTCTCTCCTGATCCCAATCAGAATGTTGCGGTGGTAGGACATTCCATGGGAGGCGTGGCGTCTTTTTTCATTGCCGGTGCGGATCCCAATGTTGACACAATCGTCGCCCTGGAGCCTTTCGAACAGTCACAGATTGTGGTTTTCGGCGCCTGCAACCCACAAGCGCTGTTTACCGGTTCGGCAGCGGCGGAACCACTCGTGGAGAACTTTGGTGGCGCTGTTTTTCTGTTCGAAGGGAATGATGATCAACTGGTCAACAACTCTGTTGATTTTTGGTTTAGCAAGTTTGCTGGTGGACCTGTTGCCCCCAGACGCCTCGTCGAAATGAGCGTTGATGGTATCGGCCATTTTGGTTCCACAGATGTCGCTCTCTCTACGATTCCATTTTTCCCCTGCGGTATCACTAACTTGGGGGATATGGACTTACTCGACCAGCATCTCGTTCACCGACGATTCGTCACAATGAGTCTGCTCTCTGAATTTGTCGACACAGCGTTCGAGAACAATTTCGTCGATCTCTTCGGCGATGGTTTTCGTGACGAGAGCTTTGGCTCAGTTCAAGCCGGGGGCAATGCTCCCGTGGGGTATTCAGTGAAGTCTTGTTGCCCGGATGCCATCATCTGGGCCAAAGAAGTGGCCACTCCCTGGAACACGATGTGTCAGAGTTTGGGGACACCTACCCGCCCCAATAGCGTTGCCTTTGGGGTGATGGGATTGCCTGGGGATGCTGACGCTACGTATCTCTTGGTGCCAAGCAGTCTCTTTGGTGGCGTCTGTCCTCCAGGGACTTTTGGCTATCAGAATTCCTGCGTTTTCACGCTCTACAACAACGTCAGTGTTCCCCTCAGCGTGCTCGGTAGCAACGGCTTGCGCGAATGTAATTTTGGCATCGTTAGTGGCGGGTTCAATGTCGAGATGGTCTCTTACCTGTGGCGCAACGGACCCTTCGATTTGACCCGCCTTGCTGACTTCTCAGTGGCACCCTGATAGACCTACAAGTTTTGCCCAAGTCGATGGTGGGCGATGAGATCAGCCACGACGCTAACCGCAATTTCGTCGGGAGTATCGGCCCCGATGGCTACACCCACCGGGCAATGCACGTGCTGCAATTGTGATTCACCGATGTTGTGGTTTTCGGCGAGTTGCCGCTTGAACTGGAGCCATTTGCTCTTACTCCCAAGGATGCCGACGTAGCGAGCTGGTGTGTCGAGAGCCCATAGGAGCACATCAAAGTCATGATCATGGCCTCGGGTGGCGGACACGACATAGGAGTTGGCACCGAGCTTGAGTTGTTCGGATAGAAGATCAAATGGTATGACGCGCACATTGCTGACGCCGGAGAGTCTCGACGAATCAGCGAAGTCCGGTCGGTCGTCGATCGCCGTGACTTGGAAGCCGCAAGCCGCCGCGAGCTTGGCAACTTTGGCACCGACGTGGCCACAGCCCAAGACAAAAAGGGCTGGATCATTGAGACATTCAATCATGATTTCTAATACTCCGCCGCAGGCTAAACCAGTTCGTTCGGCTTCTTCACCCGAAAGCCGGAATTCAACGATCTTGGGCAATCCGGTGTCCATGACATGGCGGGCATGGCGGATAACGTCGGCCTCGACGCAGCCACCGCCAATCGTGCCTATGACTTCGCCATCGCCGACTATGATCATCTTTTGAGCCAGTTTGCCAGGAGTTGATCCCTTTCGACTTACGATGGTCGCCAACGCTGCTGGGCAGCCTTCGGCTCTGAGTCGAACAATCTCCATGTAAAGATCTTTCATGACCTTCTGGATAACATGCGGGGCAGGATCTTCAAACGCTGGTGCCCAAATGATGGACTTCATAGGCTTGCCTATGAGCACGCGCGCCAAAAATACCAGAAATCCGAGAACGATTGTGGTCGGAGGTGGCCACGCCGGGGTGGAAGCCGCATTCGCGGTGGCTCGCATCGGGAGCCCTTGTACTCTAATCACTCTCAAAATGGAGGCCTTAGGGAGGATGTCCTGCAATCCCTCCATCGGCGGTTTGGCAAAAGGTCAATTGGTGCGTGAGATCGATGCCATGGGAGGGCTCATGGGAGTCGTTGCCGATCAAACGGCGCTTCAGTTTAGGCTCCTCAACGCCAGCAAGGGTCCGGCAGTGCAGTCGCCTCGATGTCAGAGCGACAACGTCGCTTACAACGAGATGGTCATTCAGTGGATGAACTCGTGCAAAAACATCGAACTCGTTGAAGATGAAGTGATAGAACTAGTTCATGACGACTTTGGAGTTTGCGGAGTCAAGACCAAGATCAATGGATTCATGGCTGCGGGGGCCGTTATCTTGACAACAGGGACTTTCATGGGGGGCAAGTTGTTCACCGGCTCGGAGGTCGAAGAAGGTGGTCGCAAAGGGGAGGGCAGCAGTTTTGCTTTGTCGAGCGACTTGGCTGACCTTGGTTTTCGCATGGGACGCCTGAAGACTGGCACCCCTCCTCGACTCAAGCGAGATAGTGTCAATTTTGATGTCATGGATACACAGTGGGGCGACGAAAAACCGACACGTTTTTCGTTCTCTCATCAAGAGGCGATCGCCGACTCTTTGCCTTGTCATATCACCAGAACGAACAAAGAAACCCATCGAATCATTGAAACGAACATAGAATCTTCGCCCATGCACCAAGGACGTATTCAAGGGCGTGCGCCGCGGTACTGTCCAAGCATTGAGGACAAGATTTTTCGTTTCGCCAGAAGAGATAGCCATCAGGTCTTTGTCGAACCGGAAAGCCGGTCAACGGATCTCATTTATCCCAATGGCATATCAACCAGCCTCCCAGCGGAAATCCAAGCCGAATTTTTGCAGACCATTCCAGGTTTTGAAGCCGTGGAGATCGTCAGGTTCGGATACGCGGTTGAGTACGACTACATCGACCCCACGGAGTTGGACCAACGATTGATGGCCAAGCGTCTAAAGGGGCTCTTTCATGCTGGCCAGATCAATGGCACCACAGGTTACGAAGAAGCGGCGGCCCAGGGCCTCATGGCCGGCATCAATGCGGCCCTGTTCTTGAACGACCAGGAGCCCTTTGTACTCCGTCGCGACGAAGCCTATATCGGAGTTTTGATCGATGACCTTGTTACACGGGGTGTCCAAGAGCCTTACCGCATGTTTACGTCCTTGGCGGAACATCGGTTGATTCTTCGCCATGACAATGCTGATCTGCGGTTGACAGAGCATGCATGGCGTTTGGGGCTCGTCGAGGAGGCGCGTTTCGAAAAAGTGCAGTTGCGAAGGCGCCTGCTTGCGGAGGGTCAGGAGCTCGTGCGTAAACGTCGCAAGGAGGGACGGTCGATTGCCAAGTTCCTGAAACAGCCCAATCAAACCCTCGATAATTTCGCCGATCTCGTACCAGAGCTCTTTCAGGCTCCTTGGGATGCAGAAAGCCGCAAGAGTCTGGCGATCGAAACGCTCTACGAAGGCTATGTGGGCCGGCAGCTTGGTTACATCAAGAAACTTGAACAGGCCGAAGGGATGCACATTCCTGAAGGATTCGACTATCAGGCCGTGTCGCAGTTGAGAGGCGAAGCTCGAGAGAAGTTTGAAGCGATCAGACCGGGTACAATCGGCCAGGCCGCTCGTATTTCCGGTATTTCTCAGCCGGACGTTAGCCTCTTGTTGATTGCTTTATCAAAGGAACGCTGAACTCTGACTGGGAAAACGTCCGTTCATTGCTTAAAAAGTGGTCGAACCCCATTGCTGGGGCAGAATGAGTCGAGAGACTCAAAGATCGATTGAGGGTTAAGGAGCTTAGTATGGCGAAAGTGACGATTCAAAACGAGGGACATTGTATTGAGGTCCCTAACAATTCAAATCTCAAAGAAGCGCTAATTGCGGCCAAGATGCCTTTGTACAATGGTCCGCGCAAGCTCTTGAATTGTCGTGGCCACGGTCGTTGCGGTAGCTGTGAGATTCTTGTCATCAGTGGGGCAGAACACCTAACGCCCCGGACCGCCGCTGAACATAGGATCTTGAAAACCTATGACCCTCATCGCCGTTTGGCTTGCCAGGCTGCGGTCAACGGCGACGCCGAGATTGAGGTCAATACCCTCGCCCTCTGACGGTTATGGATTGGCCTAATCCGATTTCTCTTTCTCTTGCGACTCTCGTAGCCAAAGGGCCATGATTGAGCGTTGGACCCCAAGTAGAATCTTGCGGTCGTCAACTCCGGCATGGTTCAGCTGAGGAACGATCTCAATGCTGTTCTTCATGTGTTTTTTGTCTAAGAGCGCCTTGAGACGGGCCACCGGGCGGTCTAGGTCGAGATCATCAGCATCACCGACAATGATGTTGATCTTACCGTCCAAGTGAACCGCAATTTGGCTCCAGTTCTTTTGAATGCGATTTGAGAAATCGTGACGGCGAAATCTTGCAGCGACTTTCTCATCGATGTTCCCGGTCTTGGGGTCAACGAGCCGGGCGGGTTGGAGGTCTTTGCCCAAACCACCGAAGGCCGCGTTGTAAGACTGAAGCAGGTTTCCGGTTCGAACCACGGTTTCATAGCGTACTTGCTCTTCGAAGGTGACAATTGTCTTGCCGTTTTGACGGAGCAAACTTCGTGGTTGTCCTGCGGCATCCACAAAGGCGTTTGGCAGAGGCTTGGCATACAAGTCCAAACCGAAATAGTCGTGGAAATCAACTGGATCTGGGGCCAAAGCCCAAGCCGCTGCGTAATAGTCTGGACGATCGATTAGGATGTTGAGGGCGGCGAGCCCACCAGCCCCCTTGCCCACGAGAAACCGAGCAGAAGGGCTATCGTCGATAGGGTAATGGCTCTCAATGAAAGGCAGAATCTCCCGATAAAGAGCCTTGCGGAAAGACCCATTGTTCGGCGAATCGACCCAACCGTGGTAGCCGTTGCGGCAAGTGGAATCGATGAGAACAAAAATGAACTCTTTGCCGATGCGCCCATCTTCTCCGGCCATGGGCGCATAGAGGCCCCGTTTCTGAAAGTACTTGAGGGAGCTACGGGTGTTCTCCCCAAGGTCAGCGAACCAATATTGAACTGGGTAGCGTCTTTTAGATTCGGGCGTGTAGTTGATGGGCATGACTACGGAGGCATTGACAAAGAACCGAGAGCCAATCTGCCGTCCTACGAGCCTCGATTCGATGTATTCATAGTTGACACGTTGTCGCCTGGGTTTGTTTTGCCGCAGCAATTCCTTCTGAATGACGATGTCAATGTGCCCGGACGTTTTGGGGTTCAGCTCAAGTCTCTTAGAGAAGCTCACCCCGTTGTTGTGGGCATGGCTTGGGTCGCACTTGGTGGGATTGACATCCAAGATGGCTTGAATGGCATAGCGTCCAGGTTTCAGGTCTGCGAGTGGGCCTGGATACCCGAGACTCTTGGAGTTGAACACAATGTCCTGGTCCGGTGCCAAGTCCTCAAATTCATAGCTGAAAATGAAGCCCTGGAAATGTCCTTGATTCATATGAAGGCGCGGTTCGCCGTTAAGTTCTGACGACAAGAGCAAATAGAGCGTGCCTGATTTCGTCTCCTTGGAATAGAGGTGGTCAAAGGAGATGCCGAATTCGAGTTGCGCATTTCCGTCTTGGGCAGCGGCGGGGATGTTCTGGAAGACTAAAGCAACCAAGACCCAAAGTTGCAGCTGTACTGTCAATCGTTTCACTCGAAATTCCTCGTTCCCTGGTGATTCCTCAGAGTCCGTCCCAAACATAACGCGAAGAGCCGGTCCTCGTGTAGTCCGAACTCCAATTTGTTGAACACTTTATCTCTATCGGCCCGTTCAGGCCAAAGTATCAGACGCTTGTCTTGAATGACAATTCCCAGGAGCATCATGAGAAGAGAATGCCCTTGTTGAGAGTGGGTCTCAAGATAATCTTCGAAGAACCTCGGAAAACCGCGCTTCGCTCTTCACAAGGCAGCCAGAGCCCTTTAGTTTTGTCGCATTGAACAAGTTGGGCGCTTGCAAATGCGTGCCCGACAACACCTTGGACCGTATGGGAAAAAAAGGAGTCAGGCATGACCTATGTCGTTGGTGAGCCCTGTGTCAATTGCAAATATGGCGATTGCGTTACAGATTGCCCAGTTGATTGCTTCTATCAAGCACCGGAAAGCCTCTATATCAATCCAGACGAGTGCATTGACTGCGGTCAATGCCTGCCGCTTTGCCCCGTGGAGGCCATTTTTGTGGATGATGATGGTCCTGCGAATGCGGATCTTTACACCAACAAGACTCCAGAAGAATACATCGAACTAAATGCAAATTTCGAGTATTCCGATGACAAGCGGGTCACCGAAAAAGACGCCGTGGACCATGGCCCTGATTGGGATGCATCAAAAGCCTAAGAGCAGATCACGTCAAGAAATCGATAAAGGTGCCTCACGGGGGGCACCTTTGTTTTTTTCTTAGTGCGATGTTGATCGCAGGGAAAGAGCATCTTGGACGATTTGGGCATGGTCGAAAGCCAAGTCTGGCAGAGCGTTTGTTGAAAAGAATTGTGCATCAGTGGCATCGTCGCCAGCCTCAAGACCTTGAATAGAAGCGTTAGAACCTAATTCTGCAAGGAACACGACGCTTACAGTATGACCCCGCGGGTCCCGTCCGGGTTTCCCGTATGCACCCAATTGCCGGAGGTGCTCGACTTCAAGGTGAGTTTCTTCATTCAGTTCTCGTCTTGCGGCGTCTGCCAAGTCTTCGTCCTGGTCAACGAAACCACCCGGAAGAGCCCATTTTCCTGCAAAGGGTTGGTGTCCTCTTTTGATCAACAGGACTGAGACTGTGCTCTTGTGAGGGCGAAACACGACGAGATCGACGCAAACACTGGGACGTGGGTACTGATAAGTATAAGACATGGTCCAATTTCCTCAGTCACCTGCTACCTATCGACGGGAATTTGGAGACCGGTCGACTCCTTTGACGATGTTCCTGGGACTCCAAGGGCTTGATGAGAACGAGTCCGGCAATGAACCCGCCGATGTGGGCCCACCAGGCAACTCCACCGCCTTCACCCAGAACACCGCTCAATTGCATGAAAAGCCAGATCACCAGAAACAAGGCGGCCGGCAAATAGAAGGTGGTAAAGAAACCCGGCAAAGGCACCAAGGTGAGAACGCGCGCTTTCGGGTAGAGCAAGAGATATCCCCCCAAGACTCCACTGATGGCCCCAGATGCTCCCAAAGTTGGAATGAAACTATCTGAATCGCTCAATACATGTCCCATTGAGGCGACCAAACCGGTCAGCAGATAGAAAGTGAGAAAACGGAAGCGTCCTGTGGCATCCTCAATGTTGTTGCCAAAAATCCAAAGGAAAAGCATGTTGCCCAGTAGATGCATGATGGAGCCATGCATGAACATACTGGTAAAAAGTGTCAACCACGGGGGGATCGGCTGGAATATGAGTCGCGTGGTCCCTAAGTCTCTTCTTTGGAGAGAAACCGTTGGCACCGTCACATATTGGAGTTGTTGGCGTGCCACACGAGTAGGACTCGGACTTGACCAAATCAAGGCGAGGGCCGCTTGCTCCTCATCTGCGGAATGAGTGATGTTGAAAGGTACGGCTGAGTACTGAAAATTGCGAACTGCCTCTTCGATGGGAGTCCCCTGGCCTTGCCAGAGAAAATACACGGCCACGTTGATGACGATGAGGACGACCGTCAGCCAAGGTGCGTGGTGGGTGGGGTTATCATCCTTAAGTGGAATCACGGTTCGTTCTCGTACGTGTTTCTCAGGTTGCGACAGGCCATTCACGGCCAGATTAACTCGATTTTGACTTTGTGCAGTCCCTCGCCCCGACTTTTTTCATCAAACCGGCAATCCTGTCTCTTGGGAATCACAATGGGGCTCGAAGCTGAGCGCCTTCCTGGTTAAAAATACCCCCGAAGTTCATACTTTTCTGATGGGACAAACGATGCAGAAACTCAAGAATTACGTGTGTGGCTCCTGGATCGAAGGCGAAGGAATCCAGGGGACCCTGCTTAACCCGGCGACCGGGGAGGAGTTGGCCCATGTCAGCACTGCGGGGATTGATTTTGAGGCGGCGCTGAGTTTTGCCCGAGAACACGGTGGCCCGGCCCTGCGTGCCATGACGTTTGCCGAACGAGGTGCACTCCTCAAGTCGATGGCGAGTGTAATCCATGAACATCGCGAAGAGCTTATTGCCATCGGTGTCAAGAATGCCGGGAATACCCGGGGCGATGCCAAGTTCGACATTGACGGTTCCTTTGGCACACTTGCTCGCTACGCCAGTATCGGCAAGAAGCTTGGAGATACACGTTTTTGGCTTGATGGCGAAGCTCAAGACATGGGCCAGAGCTCACGTATGCAGGGCCGCCATGTATTTGTCCCAAGGAAAGGTGTTGCCGTTCTCATTAACGCCTACAATTTTCCCGCCTGGGGAATGATGGAGAAAGCCGCTTGCGCCATCTTGGCCGGTGTTCCAGTCCTTGCCAAACCGGCGACCCTGACTTGCATGATGGCCGAGAGAATCGTCGAGATTATCATTGAAGCAGGCATCATGCCCAAAGGAACATTCAGCTTGATCTCTGGTTCAGCCGGAGATTTGTTGGATCACTTGGGGTTCCAGGATTGCGTCGCTTTCACTGGCTCAGCACAAACTGGTTCGATGATGCGCTCTCATCCCCGCGTCTTAGCAAAAGGAGTGCGGATCGGCGTGGAAGCGGACAGTCTCAACTGCGCGATTCTCGGCGCTGACGTTGACGTCGACTCGGAAACTTATGACTTGTTTGTGCGGGATGTTGTCACCGATATTACTCAGAAAGCCGGGCAGAAATGCACCGCAATCAGGCGCGTCCTGGTACCGAAGGAAAAGTTGGCCAACCTTAAAGAGCGATTGGCGAGCGAACTGAGTCGGATCAAGATGGGCGTGCCCGACACGGAGGGAGTCCGGATGGGGCCTCTTTCCGGTCCCAAACAACTGCTAGAAGCCAGAGAGAAATTAGATCAACTTTTGACCTGCACGGAACGCGTCATTGGTGACCCAGACGATTTTGTCGCCTTGGGCGATCCAGAGAAAGTTGGCGCGTTCATGCCTTCCATCGTTCTGGAAGCCAAAGATGCGGACGCCGCCGACAAGGTTCACAAAATTGAAGTCTTTGGTCCGGTTACGACCCTGATTCCCTTTGATGGTTCAGCCAAAGAGGCGGCGCGAATTGCCGGTTTGGGGGAGGGTGGTTTGGTGGCCACCTTCTACAGTGATGATCGTGCATTTGCGGCCGAACTCATTGAAGAGATCGGGCCATTCCAAGGCCGATTGGTATGGGGCTCCAAACGTTCTGCTGGTGCTGCCCCCAGTCCTGGGACCGTTTTTCCTGATTTCATCCATGGTGGCCCCGGTCGTGCCGGAGATGGGGAGGAATTAGGCGGGATGCGGGGTGTGGCTTTCTATTGCCAACGTCTCGCGATCCAAGGTTATGGTCCCCTTATCGATCGCGTCTTCAAGGTCTGAGCGCAAGGTTCTTGATCAATGAGAAAAAGCAGCGGCGCGTGAAGCGACCGCTGCTTTTCGATTTGGCGGGAGCGCATGGGAATCGAACCCACCAAACGAGTTATTTGCCCGTTTCACCGGATTTGAAATCCGGACCCGGCACCAGCTCGAGAACCGCTCCCTTATTCGTTCGCACAGGGTTTACCCCAATCACTTGATTTCATCAAGTTTTGTTCTTTTGAAGCAGAAAGAAGTAGGGCTGACTTACTGGACTCGCACCCGAAGTCCGGGTTTTTCTTCCGCATGCACAGCCCCCACAACCGCAGCAAACTCAAGTCCTTCGTCTTGTAGTTTTCTTACCAGTGAATCGGCCTGTTCTTGGCGCACAGTGACCAAGAGACCTCCGGAAGTTTGAGGATCAAAGAGGACTTCGTTGCGCCAGGGATCCAGGGATTCTGGGACGGATACACTTGCCGCAGTAAACTCCCGTGTTTCCCGGGCACCTCTCGTCTTGAAACGATCTTCAAAGAAACCCTCCAGCCCTGGAATCGTTGGCACCGATCCTTCGTCGATTACCAGTGTGACTGGGCTCTTGGCCGCCAGTTCACTGGCGTGGCCGAGCAGTCCGAATCCGGTAATGTCGGTGACGCAGGACACATCACTTTGATGGAGATGGGCGATGCCAATGCCGTTGAGGGTGCTCATCCAACGAATGGCTTCATCAATGGCAGGGCCATTTCTCGAATCGACTTTGACGGCACTGTTGATCAGGCCGGTACCCAAGGGTTTGGTGAGGATAATAGCGTCATCGACGCGCACACGGCCGTTGGCCCAAATGCGATCTGGGTGAATTTCTCCGGTGACCGCCAATCCGTACTTCACTTCATGATCCTCGACGGTATGGCCACCACCTATCACCGCGCCAGCTTCTTTGACTTTGTCTGCGCCTCCCTGGAGGATGGCGGTGAGGACGTCCAATGGCAGTTTTTTCGCGGGAAAGCCGACGATGTTGAGGGCCACGAGAGGTTTGCCACCCATGGCGAAGACATCGGAGAGGGCATTTGCAGCTGCGACAGTGCCGAACGCATAGGGGTCATCGATCATGGGAGGAAAGAAATCGGTGGTGACAACGAGAGCGCGGTTTTCGTCCAACCGGTAGATCGCCGCATCGTCAGCGCCAGCAAAGCCCACAAGTAGGTTTTCGTTCGTAGGTTGTACCAGTCCGCCCAAAACTTGGGCGAGTCCCGCAGGGGACAATTTTGCGGCTCAACCACCGGAACTCGCATATTCGGTGAGACGAATATCTCCGTGTCCACCTTGTCCATTAGTCACGTTGAAGCTCCTTCAGTGCTTGCGATACTTCGTCGAAATCAGCTCTTGTCATGGTGCGCAAATCAAGTTGAACTTGGTCATCTTTCAGCCGGCTGAAAATGGCAACCGGTCGCCCTCGAAGTCGATCGGCAGTTTCTTGAGCCCGCATGCCAGCAAACTCTAGGGTCAGGCAGATCGTCGGGATGCCGTGGGTGGGAAGCGTACCAGCTCCCAGCTCACTTGTAGACTCAATGATTCGGCACACAAGACCGGGTATCTTCAAAGAAGAAATGACCTCGGCCAATTCATGGGCTCTCACGCCTACAGATTCAACGGATTCAGAAAGCATACGAAGAGTCGGGACGGTTTGTTCCAATTTACTGGGCTCGAAGAATAGCTTGAGTGTGGCTTCCAAAGCAAGGCATGCTGTCTTGTCAATTCGAAGGGCCCGGGCGAGGGGGTTCTTGCGAATGCGGTCAATCCACTTCTTCTTGCCAATGATAATGCCAGCCTGGGGCCCGCCCACCAGTTTGTCGCCCGAAAAGCAAATAACGTCAGCGCCTTGTTTCACACTGACTTGAACCGCCGGTTCATCGTGGACGCCATAGCGAGCCAGGTCAACCAAGGAGCCACTGCCAAGGTCGTGGATCACCGGAAGTTGCCTTTCTCGACCCAGTTCGACCAGTTCGGGAAGATCGACATGGTCGGTAAACCCAACGATTCTGTAGTTACTGGTGTGGACAAGCACAAGGGCCCCTGTGTTGTCCGTAATGGCCTCGGCGTAGTCCGAGATCCTCGATTTGTTCGTTGTACCGACTTCGATGAGCTTGCACCCAGCGGCCTCAAAAACATCTGGAAGGCGAAATGAACCGCCAATTTCGATCATCTGAGAACGGCTGACGACCATCTCTTTGCCGAATCCCAGTTCGTTCAAGATGATCAACGTGGCGGCGGCATTGTTGTTCACCACGGTGGCCGCTTCGGCCCCGGTCAACTCACATATCAAGTCAGCACAGAATTGATCGCGGCGCCGCCGCTTGCCATTTTGCTTGTCTACTTCCAAAAGGACGTAGCCTTCAGCATCGGTGAGTTGTTGCCGAGCTTCTTGGGGATAGACAGCTCTTCCCAACCCGGAATGAAGAACGATGCCCGATCCGTTGATCACGCGACAAGTCGAAGAGCTTCCCCACGCCGAGTAGGCCGCAACTATGGCGTCCAGTATATGGGGCACAGTGGGCATGGTGACCTCGTGGCCTTTCTTCAACTCACATCTCATGGAATCGCGGACATCATCGAGTACTTGCCGAGAAAGATGAGCAAGGAGTTTGGGATCGGCGCATGAGACTGGGCTAGCCACGTTTTTCAGTGACTCAAGGAGCTGGCCGACGGCTGGCAGGGAGGCTAACGGTGACTTAGGTGTCTTGGCCACAAAGGGACCTCCAAAAGGAATAGTTCTGATCGAATGATAGTCGCAACGAAACGCTTTGACTTCCCCTTGCGTCTATTATTCGCGTCCTGCCCTGGCCCTTGTGCCAACAGGCGCACTTCAAGAACCCAGGATCGATGGAGAATTATGTCCGTTCATTCTGTCGATTTTGACAATTCTCCGATCTGTCTCGCGGATGACTTGAGGTCAAGTCAACGCTTGGAGACGGAATTCAATTCCGAAAACGTCTACAAAGGGCGCAAAAATCAACACAAGAGCTAAGGGATGCCGAGGAGATTGAGACTTAAGAGTCGTCCTACCTTAGGCTTAGGTATTCCTATCAAGGACGAGCTAAGGGCCCTATGTCGGAATCTCAGCGTTGTTGGCTCATGCTTCTCGTGGCAACAGTTTTTTCCCTTTGGCGGACCCCATTCCCTGTTCATAAGATGCTGCTACAAAGCCGATAAGGAGGGCGGCCCTGTGCTAGGGCTGGGATCTCAATTCGGTCAAAATGTGTGGCTCATTAGCATTGCAGAAATGAAAACCAACGCTGATGAAGCCTCGAAGGGGAAGACATGTTCAGATCTTGCTGTCTTATCGCAGGGGCGATGATTTTGTTCCTTGGCTGCCAAAGTAGTGGTGATCGTCTGGTGATCCCGATTCCGAAAGCCGATCAATTCGTTGAAATGGAATTGAACAGTGTCCACGCCACATCTTCTCGTGACCTTGTTGTCGGAGGTTTTCTCTCCGATGTCGATGGTGACGTCGAAGGAATCCTCTTGCGCACCACAGATGGCGGAGATCATTGGCGGCGTATCGGTTCTTTGACCTTCCCATTCAAGGGTTTCTTGCCGCAGACGATCTACTTCAACGATCTTCTGCGAGGTTGGGTATCTGGAATCCGCATCCGAAGGGGTGAGACCATTCCGACAATTCTGAGAACTGACGATGGCGGCGGACATTGGCGCGAAGCCTCCATTCCCGAAAGCAGAGCGGCCATCGTCGTTTCCGCCACAGAACTCGTATTCGAATCTGATACAGCCGGCATGGTCCAAGTTGCCTATTTGGACGAAAAAACCGGGGCGACGCGGGTGAATCTCTACGAAACCCGCGATGGCGGTAGGAATTGGGTCTTGAGCAAGTTTGTCGACGAGAAGGAACCCAGAATCAGCGATACAGCTCGCTTCTTCTACACCGAAAAAGAGGGATTTCGTCTGGATGCGCCTTTGGACAATGGCACGCAAATCTTGCAATTCACCGGCTCATCTGGCGATACATGGGTCAAACGGTGCCAATTTCACCTCTCGCAATTCTCCCAGTATTATTGAAACTTGCTACTCATCATTGATCCTGAGGAATTCTCAGACATAATGTCCGCTCACACGGGGTGTGGCGCAGCCTGGCAGCGCGTCTGGTTTGGGACCAGAAGGTCGGAGGTTCGAATCCTCTCACCCCGACTCACTCAGAGGAGCCTCAGCAATGCTGTTGGCTCCTCTTTTTCATTCCCCGACAGTTTCCAGCATGAAAATCCAGAATCGACCTCGATTCGCATATCGGGCGAAGATTGATTCTACGGGGGCATGGGGGTAGATTCTGCTGCCGAGAGCCGTCACATTGATCTAAAACCAAAGCGAAAATGACCAAAGACGCCAACAACATGATGGATTCGTTTGACCAACAATCCATCTTCCGGAAGGACACGCGAAAGAGGGGGCGCTAGCTCGTGGGAACTCCCATCATTATCACGGGTATGCATCGTTCTGGAACTTCGCTCCTGGCGAATCTGCTCCAAGCGGCCGGGGTTGACATTGGTGATCGTTTGATGGCACCCACGGAGTTCAATCCCAAAGGCTACTTCGAGGATATGGACTTCTACGATCTTCATGTCGACATTTTGCACGACAATGGTCGCTACCTTGTTTACGGCATAGGCGAAGAAAAAGACGTCAAGATTAGTGAGGCGTTTGAGAAAAGAGCGCAGGAGTTGGTTGCAAATCGCAACGATCGAGATCTTTGGGGATGGAAAGATCCACGTAGTAGTTTGATTCCCGATTTTTGGTCACGCCTACTTCCCGAAGCCAAATTCGTTTTTATCTACCGAGACCCAGCTCTCGTCGTTGATTCTTTGCGGCGGCGTGCCGACGGTCCCTTGATGCATCAATTTCGCGGCGTGAAACTCTTGGAACGATTCGGTTTCGATCGTTTTTCTCCGAAGCTCGCTCTGAATATGTGGAAGTACTACAACCGCCACATTGTCGAGTACGCCGAAAGGCACCCAGAGAAATGCCAAGTTCTTGCCTTGGAGAACTTGGCCACTGAGTTTCCAATGGCGCTCGAATGCATGAGTCGCGATTGGGGACTCAAACTTGCTGAAGTGGACATGCAATCGGTCTTCGAGCGGAAACTTCTCGGCGCCGAAGCGCCGCCTCATATCGTCAGAGCTTGTCAAAGGGATATTGAAGCACAAGCCTTGGTCAAACGACTGGAGGCTCTTTCCACCGGTGCTTCCGCGGCGGATGCCGAATCTCCAGCAATGGGCATGAGGCGAATCGGCGGAGCGATGGTGCGGAAATTTCGTCGGTGGTTTACCGCGGATGGTAGGCACGCAGCCCGATCTCAGAGAGCACGTGCTTTTGCCGGCGATTACCAACAATGGTTGGAAGCATTTGATCGTCCCGATGCGGCGGATCTTGAACGTTTGGTCAGGCGGGCCACTCTCACTGACCATGGCCCGATGTTCTGGATCGTCCCGAAACAGACGCAGGGCCCGGGGTTTGAACGGTTGAAGGAAGCCCTAGAAGCTCAAACGTGGCCACACTGGAAACTGGTCACGGACGATCCCAACGAGCTCCTTCGCGACAACAAGCTGGCCAGTAACGATTGGATTGTGCCTCTTGACCAGGATCAAATCTTGATCCCTTATGCCCTGCAGAGTTTCGCCCAGGCTGCACTCGGCAAGGCAGAGGCGAAGATCATCTACGCCGACGAAGACAAACTTTTGGCAACCGGAGAACGCGTGGCGCCATTTTTTAAACCGGATTGGTGCCCTGACTTCTATCTGGAAATGGACTACATCAGCTCCGCTTGTATTTGTTCCGTGGCGGCCGTGCGCGATTCCTTGGCTGACACCGGTTATTCTTCCGCCACAGATCTTGTCGCGCGGATTGTCGAATCCTGCGTCGATGGTGGTGTGGAACATGTGCCCTTGGTCTTGGTCCAAGTTCCCGAAGGCTCAAAGAGCGAAGATCGCCAGGCACAGGTACGGAACATCAAGTCTCTCGTCGCATCTTGGGAAGGTTCGACGGTCGATGTCGAGGAAATGGAAACCGGCGGTTATCACCTCACCTATCCTCTGCCAAATGACCCGCCGCGGATTTCCATCATCATTCCAACCAGAGATCGTCTGAGTGAGTTGAGATCTTGCCTTTCCACCTTAATCGAGAAGACGGCCTATCCCAATTTTGAGATTCTGGTAGTCGACAACGGTTCGGTTGCTCCCAAAACTCTTGCCTACCTAGATGAAGTTGCGAAACTTGAGCAGGTCAAAGTGCTTCGCGACCCGTGTCCTTTCAATTTTTCAGAAATCAATAATCGCGCCGTCACTTCAAGCGATGGCGAGATCTTGTGCTTTCTCAATGATGACACCCGGATCATTTCCGAACATTGGTTGACGGATTTGGCGCGCTTGGCGTCTCGGCCACAGGTCGGTGCGGTGGGCGCCATGCTATTCTACGCCGACAGGTCCATTCAACACGCTGGAGTCGTTACCGGCTCGGGAGGAGCTCGTCTAGCTGGTCACCCATTCAGGGGCGAGAAGCTCAGTGGGAAATCGGGCAATCCCAGGCTCCACCATGTGCAAAACTATTCTGTGGTGACGGGGGCCTGTCTCATGTTGAGGCGGAGCCTATTTCTTGAAGTCGGCGGTTTCCCAGAAGAGCTGTCTGTCTGTTTCAATGACGTCGATCTTTGCCTGAAAATCAAGAAACTCGGCTATCGCAACGTGTGGACTCCTCACGTCGAGTTGTTTCATGACGAAAACGTCAGCTACGCTGCCCGCACAGAAGAAGCGCAGACTCGTTACGAACGGGAGTCAACCTGGTTATGGCGCAAGTGGCAAGGGGTCCTGCCCATTGATCCAGCCTTTAACGCCAATCTGGCTCTGTCAGGGGACATCGGAGCTTTGGCTTCCAATCCGCGCTACGATCGGCCTTGGCAGTAGCATCTTGTTTCAAGCGTCTATCTCACGCTGTTCGTCTCCCGATTCTTGGGAGGCACCATGACCAATGGAGCGGGCGCCGAATTTCTCGCGGATGCGGTCCATGGTTTCAAGAATGGACATGTCTCTCTTGTCGTGCGCTAAACCGAAAAGTGAGAGCTGTGTTTCTCTTTCGGTTTCACCCAAGGAACTCACACCAACGCCAATGAGGCGAATAGGGTCGTTTTCATCTTTTAGGTCGTTGAGGAGCTGAGAGGCTTCACGGTAGATTTCCATATCGGATGCTGAAGGACGAGGCAATTGGGTTTGCCTCACCTTGGTAGTGAAATCTGGCTTTCTCAGTTTGAGGCGTACCACGCTTCCCATGACGCCGCTTAGTCTCAAACGCCGCCCCACATCTTCACAAAGCTTGAGAAGGACATGACGCAAGACTTCATCGTCGGCGATGTCCTCGGCAAAAGTCCTCTCACGACTGATGCTCTTGGCATCTCTTTGGGTCACGATTGATCTGGCATCGATACCTCTTGATAAGTGATAGAAATGCGAACCGGATTTCTTGCCTAGGATCTTGATGAGGTCTGCCTCCTGCAAACGATGTAGATCGCCGATGGTGACAAGGCCCAGGGACTCAAGTTTCTCTCGGGTCTTGGGGCCAGCTCCCCACATACACTTGAGAGGAAGAGGCGCCAAGAACTGTCGTTCGCGGCCGGGACGGACGGCGACCAAACCGTCCGGTTTCTCCAGATCGGAGGCGACTTTGGCTACATATTTACTCGATGCGATGCCAACGGAAATCGTCAAGCCCACGTCCTCCAAGACCCTTTCCCGGAGTTGGTCAGCGATGTTTCTTGCTGAACCGAAAAGCCGTAGGCTCTTGGTGATATCCAAGAAGGCTTCGTCGAGAGAGAGACCTTCGACCATGGGCGTGAAGCTCTGAAAGATTTCAAAGACCTTTTTCGATGCTGCTATGTATGCCTTCATACGTGGGCGCACAAAAATACCCTGGGGGCAGAGGCGCTTGGCAATGATTCCCGGTTGAGCCGAATGAACGCCGAATTCGCGAGCTTCATAAGAAGCCGTGGAGACGACATCTCTTTTGCCGTAGCCGCCGATAATGATAGGGAGGCCCCGATATGCAGGGTTGTCACGCTGTTCTACGGAGGCGTAGAAAGCGTCAAGATCCGCGTGCAAGATGGTGCGCTGGGGAGACATAGTGACCATGATAATACCAGGGGGCCACGGTTGCTCTTGACCGCTTTGTTCTTGGGCGTTTGAATGCGCGCCGGAGGTTCTGCATGTTCGATAAGAAGAAAATTATGAGTTTGGCTGCGGCTGTGCTGTTTTTGCCAGCTTTGAATGGCTGTCTCATTGAAGTTGAGTACGACAATATGGCAACACACGATCCAGTAGAGTCACAAACCGACTCTTCCTATGAACGCGATGAACATAGTCACGCGCGACCAAACCAAGTAAGAAGTCGACACATCCACTTGGACTGGAACATCGATTTTGAGTCGTCAATTTTGTCGGGTACGGCAACGCATACCCTCGTTCGCCAGCCAAATTTCCCGCAAGCCCCTCTTATCGTCGACGTAAAGGCACTGAAGATCCACGGTGTTCGGGGTGGCGCTGGGACCGTTGATCAAGACCTCATATGGCAGATTGAAAAGGGCGACGACGTCCTTGGCGATGCACTCAGGATTGAACTAGCCCCGGGCATCGATACCGTCGAGATCTCCTATCAAACGACGGGCGCTGGGAGTGGTCTACAGTGGTTGAACAAGGAACAGACCAGCAGCAAGAAAGCTCCCTTCCTTTTTTCACAGTCTCAGGCTATTCACGCACGTACGTGGATACCCTGCCAAGACAGCCCTGGAATCAGATTGACCTATTCAGCCCGGGTTCGCTGTCGACCGGATCTAGACGTGGTCATGAGCGCTGAGAGACAAGAAGCTAAAGACGGTGTTTTTCGTTTCCAGATGAGGCATCCGATACCAAGTTACTTGATCGCCCTTGCCGCAGGGGAACTCGAATTTCGTTCGATGGGACCAAGGACGGGCGTCTGGGCTGAACCCGCGGTTGTCGAAGCTGCGGCATGGGAATTCGCTGACACTGAGCAAATGATTGATGTGATTGAAGGTCTCTACGGGCCGTATCGGTGGGGACGCTATGACATCTTGGTCTTGCCCCCGAGTTTTCCATTTGGTGGTATGGAAAATCCTCTCCTGACTTTTGCGACCCCAACCGTTCTAGCGAAAGACAGATCCCTGACGTCCTTGATCGCCCATGAATTGGCCCATTCTTGGTCGGGCAACTTGGTAACCAACGCCACATGGAGAGACTTTTGGCTCAACGAGGGGTTTACCGTTTATGTCGAGCAGAGGGTGGTAGAGGAACTCTATGGCAAGGAGCGGGCGGATATGGAGATCATGCTCGCCATGGATGATCTTGACGAAGAAATGGCTGGTATGGCTCCCGAGGACCAGATCTTGCACGTTGATCTCAAAGGACGGGACCCTGATGAGGGGTTTACCGGCGTTCCTTATGACAAAGGTGCCGCCTTTCTGCGTCTGATCGAAAACACCATGGGTCGGAAGAACATTGATCTCTTTGTTCGTCACTGGTTCGACAGTCACGCATTTCAAAGTCGTACCACGGCTGATTTTCGCTCGGCTTTGGAAACTGCGTTGAGTGATGTTGAAAACTCGATCGATCTGGAGTCATGGATTGAAGGTCCTGGCTTGCCATCTGACGCTCCTAGACCAAAAAGCGAAGCATTTTCACGTATTGATACCTCGGTCGCCGCATGGTGGGCTGGGGAAATGAAACTAGATGCTATGCCCACAGAGTCATGGACGACTCAAGAGTGGCTTCATTTCTTGGGACGGCAAAAAGAGGCAGTCTCGAAAGCTTCCATGATTGCTCTTGATGAAGCGTTTCATCTCACTGCCAAACAAAACTCGGAAATTGCCTGTGCCTGGTTGCTCTTGGCAACTGAAGCCAATTACACCCCGGCTTGGCCGCGGTTAAGAGAGTTTCTTACCAGTCAAGGTCGTCGCAAATTCCTCAAACCTCTCTACTCGGAAATGAACAAGGACGTCTCATTGCGAGCCATGGCAAAGGAAATCTACAAGACGGCCCGACCGCTCTACCATGCGATTTCGACGGCGACGATTGACGAAATCCTTGGAAGGTGAAATGTGATAGCATGGGACAGGAGGACCCAAATGGACATATATGAACGCTCCTTGGCCCGGCATCGTGAAACCCGTGGCAAGATAGAAATCCGATCGCGCATGCGCTTGGAATCTCAAGATGACCTCAGTTTGGCCTACACCCCAGGCGTTGCTCGACCTTGTGAGGCTATTTCCGAAAACCCGGCAGCGGCTTGGGACTTGA
The DNA here is from genome assembly GCA_024275615.1 of Planctomycetota bacterium. Classification (GTDB taxonomy): domain Bacteria; phylum Planctomycetota; family DRQF01; genus S139-23. The sequence goes on along the minus strand of JAJRYU010000083.1, from coordinate 2,720 downwards.
CATGGAAAGGGCGGACTGTGGCTGTGGTTTCCGACGGCTCCGCTGTTCTGGGTTTGGGCGATATTGGCCCCATGGCCTCCTTGCCCGTGATGGAGGGGAAAGCCGCTCTATTTCGTGAATTCGCTGGAATTGACGCTGTTCCGGTGGTTCTTGACGAGAGAGACCCTCAGAAGATCATTGACATTGTCAAGGCGATTGCCCCCACCTTCGGTGGCATCAACCTCGAAGATATCGCCGGGCCGCGCTGCTTTGAAATCGAAGATGCACTTCAGGACATCGGTATTCCCGTACTTCACGACGATCAACATGGCACCGCCATTGTTCTCCTCGCAGCAGTCATGAATGCCGCCAGAGTGACGAACCGGACTTTGGGACAACTTTCTGTCGTCATTAATGGTGCTGGCGCCGCCGGGCGCGCCATTTGTCGAATGTTGACATGCACAGGTCAGGATCCTCATTGTGTTCCCGTCGGTAAGTTGCGGATTTGTGACTCAAAAGGCGTCATTTACCCTGGACGAGAGCACAATTCACCAATCAAAGAAGAAATCGCACAGATAACCAATCCGGAGGGCGAGAAGGGGACACTGCGGGATGTGCTAAACGGTGCGCACGTGTTCATTGGCGTGTCCAAGGGTGGACTCCTTGGAATTGAAGATGTCGAAAGCATGGGGCACCATCCCATTGTCTTTGCCATGGCCAATCCTATCCCGGAGATCATGCCAGAAGACGCGCTCAAGGGCGGCGCGGCCGTGGTCGGTACTGGGCGCAGTGACTTCCCCAATCAAGTTAACAATGTCTTGGCCTTTCCTGGTCTCTTTCGTGGGGCCCTTGAATCAAGAGCCACATCTTTCACTTCTGGAATGAAGTTCGCGGCTATTCAGGCCATAACTTCTTGCGTGGCGGAACCCACTGCGGGTTTGATCTTGCCGTCACCGTTCGACCGTTCGGTCGCGGTCCGCGTGGCGAATGCAGTCGCGGCTGCGGCTCGTGCTGATGGTGTTTGCCACTAGCGTTGCGATGCCTGGTAGCGAGCACCGGGAAGAACGGCCCAAGAGAAAGTCGGTCAATACCATGAAACTTGTTTTTGTTCTCTTTTTGATCGTCCTTTCTGGGTGCTCGACATCGTCAACACCTGCACCCATAGAATTAGGGAGAGAGGATTGGATCTCCTTCGAACTCACTGCGAGTGAGCATATCTTGGTCACAGGGGCTGTGAACGGCAAAACAACGCGATTGATTGTTGACACCGGCGCTGAAGCTTCGTTGCTCGACTTGACATTCGCCAAGCGCATGGGCGTGCCCATGGAAAAAGGTGCCCGCATCATTGGCGTGACAGGAGCGGCCAAAGGGTTCGTTGCAAAAAATATTGAGATCTCCGTTGGCAATATGGCCCTACAACTCCCCAGAGTTATAGTCGTCGACCTTTCCCAGTTTGGCAGGATAAGCGGCCGGGCACCCACAGTTGTTCTGGGTGCCGAGGTCTTCATGAGGTCTGTTGTTGATATTGACTATCCTCACAGGCGACTGGCATTTCGGCAAGCCGACTCACATAGCTTCCCGGCGGCGGGAAAGAAATTCGATTTGAAGTTGCTCAAGAGTGGTCGGCATGCAGTTTCGGCTGCGATCGAGGGCCGTGCCCCGGCTTGGTATCTCATTGATACCGGGAGCGCAGGAACATCTATCTACCCAACTCTCATCGAGCGTCAGGCAATCCTTGTCGGCCGCGCCCCCATTTCAAAGTGGATAAGTTTGGGAATCGGCGGAATGATCTTCGAGACGACAGCTTCAATCAGTCGTTTCTCAATTGGCAATTACCAGGTTAATGACCTGCCGGTTTCCGCTCCGACCGACGATGGGGGCTTCTTGGCGAAATCCCCTTTTGAAGGCACGATTGGCAACGAAGTTCTTGGCCGGTTTCGAGTGATTTTGGATTTCAGTCATGACCAAATGTATCTCGAATCAACTCCACAACGACTGAGCGCACCCTTCGCTCGCAATATCATTGGTCTGGCAGCCCTTCCGGAGGCCAAAACTCTCAAAGTTCTTTTTGTAGCACCGGGAAGCCCGGCCTTTCATGCCGGATGGCGCAAGGATATGCACATCACCGCCGTCAACGGGGTCAAAGGGACCGGTGTTGAGTTGAACGCAATATTTCGCAAACTCTCTCGTACTGGTTTGGGATCATCTGTGTCGCTCCTTGATGGGAACGGCCATGAACGCCTAGTTGAACGAGCACGGTTTTACTAACTCTCTACCTGGTAACTCTTGAATTCGTGATCGTGACTGGTTGCCTCGATCAGAATGACCAGTCATCAAACGGGGAATCCAGTCTAAGCCCAGTCGATCATGACAATACGCCTTTCTGCATCATCACCTGGTAGGGAATAGGCAATGTCGAGAACGACGTCCATTTTACGTTGTTTGAGCAGCTTGTGGGCTTGATCCAGTTCCTCTTCGAATCGCGGTCCTTTCCACAAGATAAGGGGGCCAAACCAGTTGTTCTTGGTCCACTCCAGAAGGCGAGGAAGAGGGCCCACGGCGCGAGCTAAGACAATGTCGTACTCACGCCTTTTGGGTCGGATGTGTTCGTCGAAGCGAACAAGAAAGCGAAGGCCAAAGGGAAAGCCAGAGCGAAAACAAAGGCCAAAGCAAAGGCCAAACATAGCCCGTTTGGAGCATTAAGGCCTCCTTGTCGGCAGAGGCGGCTCGATGGGGAAATT
>JAJRYU010000082.1 GCA_024275615.1 Planctomycetota bacterium | reverse complement strand
GTGCTCAAGCTGCTCCAGAAGTCGTACCACCGCAAGGTGAAGATGATTTACATCGACCCGCCGTACAACACGGGCCGCGAGCTCATCTATCCAGACAAGTTTCAGGACAACCTAGATACCTATCTCCGCTACACAGGTCAGATTGATGACGATGGTTTTCGTATATCCGTCAACGCCGAGGCGTCTGGTCGATTTCACACTAATTGGCTCAACATGATGTATCCGCGATTGAAGTTGGCACGCAACCTTCTGAGAAACGATGGTGCCATATTCATTTCGATAGATGACGGAGAGCAAGCAAACCTTCGGGCGGTCTGCGATGAAGTATTTGGCGAAGACAACTTCGTGAATACTATTTCCGTGAATATGAAAAACATCGCGGGTGCTTCTGGAGGCGGTGAGGACAAGCGGCTGAAGAAGAACATTGAGTATTTGCATGTCTATGCACGTGATTACACAGCGCTCACTCCCTTTGAGAATGTCCACGAGTTTATTCCCATTGCCGAACTCGTCGAACAGTATCGTCAAGATGGAAAGAGCTGGAAATACACAAGCGTGTTGGTGCACCCAGGTGACAAGGAGTACTTGGGCTCCACAGTTGATGGCGATGGAGATGAGATCAAGCTCTATGCAAGAAAGAACGCTGAGATCAAGTCCGTAAAGCAGCTCATGGATCAAGAAAATTTGAGTGAGGAAGATGTCTACGCCGAATATGCGGACAGGATTTTCCAAACTGCCATGCCACAAAGCTCTATCCGCCCCCGCGTGATGGAGAAGGCAAATGAGCTCGGCTCGCTTGAAGATTTGCATTCAATCGAGTACGTCCCGCGGTCGGGGAAGAACAAAGGCATTCTGTATGAGCAGTTCTACAAAGGCGAGAGTTTTCGCCTGTTCGCCTGGTTGAGAGATGTGTCGAAGACAATTGACGGAGTTCTTTGCAAGACGGAAATGCAAGGGACATTGTGGGATTTTGCAAGCGAGACAAAGAACCTAACAAAGGAAGGTGACATGCCGTTTCAGAACGGTAAGAAACCTGTGGCAATGCTCAGGCGACTATTGGAGATGGAACAAGAGCAAGATTGTTTGATCTTAGACTTCTTTGCCGGGTCAGCTTCCACAGCCCACGCAGTAATGGAGCACAATGTATCCGATGGCGGTCAGCGTAGATACATCATGGTGCAACTGCCAGAGGAATGCGACCCCAAATCGGATGTGTTCAAGGACGGCTTTCTCACCGTTGCGGAAGTTGGCAAAGAACGGATTCGCCGAGCCTCTGCTAAACTCGCCGCTGATTCAAGCCTCTACGCAAGTGATCTTGGGTTCAGAGTCTTCAGACTTGACGGCAGCAGCATTCAACCCTGGGATGCGAACTTCGACACTGTTGAAGAGACGCTGCTCGATTCGATTGACAACATCAAGCATGAACGTTCCGAGTCGGATGTGCTGTACGAGCTGCTGCTCAAGTACGGGCTCGACCTCGCAGAGCCAATCGACGAACGAGAAATCGCAGGAAGCACCGTTTACAGCGTGGGTGCTGGTGCATTGATCGTCTGTCTCGCCAAGTCCATCGACCTCGATGTTGTCGAAGGCATCGTCGCACTCAAGGAGGAACTCAAGCCCGAGATCATGCGTGTCGTGTTCCGCGACTCTGGCTTCAAAGACGATGTCGTGAAAGCCAACGCCGTACAGATCCTCAAACAAGCCGGTCTTGCTGACGAGCAGATTCGCTCCCTCT
>JAJRYU010000081.1 GCA_024275615.1 Planctomycetota bacterium | reverse complement strand
ATGTAGACTGCCAAAAGAGTGGGGTCTGAAGCGGATCAATGTCGCCAACGATCCTGTACCGTCCGATGGCCGCCCAGTTGCCAAAATCCGAGTGTCGAAAATATGCGAATCTCTGCTGCGGTTTGAATCCAAGGCTCCTCAATTCCCGAACGAGGATCGAATCTCTGGATTCGCCAACCCCATCCCCAATCACATCTTGTCGCTGAACTGCCGGACCCAAGATTGAACGATTGACTTGGACAATTCTCGCCAAGAAGCAAATCGGCAGCAGAAGCAGGAGAACCTTGAATAGCATCTTCGGGCGTTCACGCCGACGCTGCGTCATGCAACACAGGCCCCAAATCCATAAGGGTACAGCGAATGCAACGAGGTACCTTGACAAGACGTTGACGCAAACGATCAAAACGATTCCTGCGATCGCTGGAAGGACAACGAACCATGCTCTCGACCACCTTACTCTTCCACCAGTGGAAAGAATCAACAAGAACAACAAAATGGCAATAGTGATGGGCCAACGAAGAGATTGGCTCAAGAGCGGCCACCCTGCCTTGAGATTCCTCTTGATCGCCTGCCATTGAACCTGAGCGCGAAATCCCTTTTCCAAACCGTCGTACCAATAGGAGGCATTGAAAAAGAGTGGGTGCGAGGCCGACTGGAAATGATCGTATAGATAGGTGTCAGGAGCCGTGTATATTTTCGCCGCTGGATGAGTTGCACGGCCAGATTCTTGGTCCCCTTGCCAATAGACACTTGGAATTCCTTGGACCTTCCATGCGTAGTTCAATGCCCCACTTGACCCGAAGGTGAGATGTCCGGAAGAAAAAGACAGAAGTGCAATCCAAGGTAGAGCCACGATGGCGAATCCCGCACTAACCCTGGCGAGCATTGCCTTGCTATTCCCGTGACTCCTGGTCAAGAAAAAACCACAAACCACAAACACCAAGGCCAATGGAAACATGATCGCCTTGGTGAGGTAGCCCAAGCCAAGATTCAATCCCAACGACCACCCTTTCGAATTGTTCCTACTCACTGCGATTCTGCACAGTTCACTCAAGGACAGATAGAAGAATGTCATGAGCAAGAGGTCTGGTGTTGTCATTTGGATTGAAACCAACTCCAAGATCGCCCATTGGTTCACCCACGCCAGAGCGAGAACGAAGGCCCAATCGGGAATGGCAAATCCCTCGGTTGTTGGGCATTCGAGAATGCCGTTTCGCCAAGTCAGGAGGGACCGAAGCAGTTGGTGAAAAGCCAAGACTGCAGCGAGCTGTGTGAGTAGTTGGAAGAGAATAATGAGAGGAATGACCAAGTTGGCCTGAGGTTGTACCAAGAGCTGGAATCCAGTGAGAAGAAGACCATACAGGGGGCTCCAATAGGAATTGAGACCTGACTCAAAATCACCACTGAAGAGAGCTCGCCCCACATCTAGATAGGAAATCGCGTCCGGGAAAACCTGGTGCCGAAACCCCCACCCCTCAATCGCTGAGATGACAAACCCAAACAGGGCGCTGGTCCAACAGATGATGCGGTAGTTTCTTGGCATCAGGTCTTCCTTAGCGACTGTTGAGCCTGTTCCCGCCAAGACTGGGCGTAGAGTCCATCACGTTGCATCAATTGGTCGTGAGAACCGGACTCAACAATGCGGCCGCCATCCAAGACATGAATTTCATCAGCCGTGCGCGCGGAGATAAAACGATGTGTAATAATGATCGCCGTCCGCCCTCGCAACAAGGAACGAACACCAGCCAACCACTTTACTTCAGCCCAAGGATCCATGAAACTCGTAGGTTCGTCCAGAACCACGATGCGCGAATCGCGAATGCAGGCTCGTGCAAGCGCCAAGCGCTGCCATTGCCCGACACTCAGATCGGTGCCGCCAGCGAACCCCTTGCCTAGGAGAGTGTCCAGACCGTGGGGCAGGTCTTTCAAGAAATCCCACGCTCCCGATTCTTGTGCTGCAGCAATAACCTCATCGTCAGTGAATTCTCGGTTGATGTCCCCATAAGTGATGTTCTCTCGCGCCGTAGCCACATAGAACACCGGCAGTTGCTGAAGCACAGTAATGGAGCGCCGCAAGTCACGAATGTCCAGTTTCTTTATGTCAACGTCGTCGAGTAGAATTTGTCCGTTTTGCGGATCATAAAGTCGGCTCATGAGTTTGACGAGTGTGGACTTGCCAGCACCATTCCGGCCGACAATGGCGATTATTTTCCCAGCTTCGATCTCAAGATTGAACTCTTCAAAAACTGGTTTGGCACCTCCAGGATACTGAAAAAAGAGGTTCTTGAAGATGATGCGGTCATTCGGTTGCCGCTGGTAGGGAACGGGTTGCTCTGGTGAATGCAGGACCGGCTGAATCGCCAGGAACTCGTGCAATTTTTCGAGAAACAGCCCACTTTCGTAGAACTGTCCCAGGTTCTTGAAGAAAGCACCTAACTGGGTTTGACCACGCACAAACGTCTGGTGAAACAAGATGAGATCACCGAGGGAAGCTAGTCCAGCTAGGACCCTCCCCCCCATCCACGCCAGACAGCCGAGCATGACCAGAATCAAGGCGAAACTTGAAAGTGCCTGAGCAGAAGCTCTCTTCTTGGCCAAGTTGAGCTTGTCGTCCCTCAGTCCTTCTCTAATTCCGGCATGGTAGTCGACGAAATGATTTTCAAGTTCATAGAGCCGTAATTCCGCAGCATAGTTGGGTTGAGTGAGGACAAAGTTGATGTAATCGCCCTTGCGACGATCCGGTGTTGTTCTTTCCCACCATTGATGATGTCGACGATTGTGGACCAGCAACACAAACAGTGTTGGCAATGCTCCAGCGATGAGCGCCAAGGGAGCGAAAATGGAATAGGGCAGCAACACAGCAGCGAGTGAGATGAGAGTGATACCACCTT
>JAJRYU010000080.1 GCA_024275615.1 Planctomycetota bacterium | reverse complement strand
CGTGAACATGCCCTTTGCTGGCGCCTGACCAAGTCGGATTCCTGTGATGAGGTCATTTGCGCTCCAGGCAATGGTGGAATCGCCCAGGTCGCCACCTGCATCGACATTGCTGCCAGTGACATTGAGCTACTCTTGGCCTTTGCGAACAAGGAGAAGATCGACCTCACCGTTGTCGGCCCGGAAGCTCCCTTGTGCGCCGGAATCGTTGATGCCTTTCGCAAAGAGGGGCTCTTGATCCTTGGTCCCACAGCAGCGGCAGCGGCCCTCGAGGGCGACAAAGCTTGGTGTAAGGAGGTCATGGCCAAGCATTCAATCCCAACGGCCACCCATCGCACATTTGACCAATCAGAGGCAGCTCTTACTTATGTCCGTGAGACGGTCGACTATCCGCTTGTGGTAAAAGCCTCAGGTTTGGCGGCGGGCAAGGGTGTCTTCATTTGCAAGAACGCCGAAGAAGCCGAAGAGGCTGTCAGTTCCATGATGGTGGAGGGGACGTTCGGAGGAGCCGGGGCCCAAGTCGTTATCGAAGACTTCTTGGTAGGGGAAGAGGCGAGCATCATCGCCCTCACCGACGGCGAGTCGATCTGTGTGTTGGAGTCGAGTCAAGACCACAAACGCGCATTTGATGGGGACGAAGGCCCCAATACCGGGGGAATGGGGGCTTATTCTCCAGCTCCCGTGGTAACCGCCGATATTCAGGAGCAAGTAGAACGCGACGTTCTTGTCCCCATCGTTCATGCCATGAAGCACGAAAAGCGGCCGTTTACAGGCATCCTCTATGCTGGGTTGATGATGACTGCGAAAGGGCCCAAGGTCTTGGAATTTAATGTCCGTTTTGGCGATCCAGAGTGTCAAGTGCTCATGGCTCGTTTTACCGGGGACTTGGCGCAAATGCTCTACCATTGTGCCAAGGGCACGTTGGATCAAGCGGAAATGAGCTGGGACCAACGGCCCGCCGTTTGTGTGGTCGTTGCTCAGGAAGGGTACCCTGGCGCTGTGACCACCGGGAAGCCCATATTTGGTCTCGCTGAAGTTGAGCCTCGGGACGATTTGGTCGTCTTTCATTCCGCGACAAAGCGAGAAGGGCCTGACTTTATCGCCACGGGCGGGCGAGTCCTTGGTGTGACGGCGCTCGGTGATGATTTGGCGCAAGCCCGACAGAAAGTCTATAGCGTCATCGATGGATTACGCTTTGACGGGGCCTTTTGCCGTCGTGATATTGGCCATCTCGCCCTCGACCGCTGAGGAAATTTTCTCCTGACTCCTGGTTTGTCCAAAAGGGAGTCATAATGGCGCCGGAGATGAGCACCACATGGAGAGGCCACATGCCGTTTGAATTTGACAAGAAGCTGCACACGGAACCGGGGCCTGAGGTCAAGATTTTCGAAGACTACTTGAAAGCTCAAGGCCTGAAGTTGACGAGTGCCCGCCGCGATCTTCTGAATCTCATTTTCGCAGATCACAGCCATTTTACTGCAGATGAGCTCTACGACCGATGTCGGAAAGGCAAACTCCGCGTATCGAAAGCAACGCTTTACCGTACATTGACAATCCTTCTCGACTGTAAGCTACTTGCATCTCACGACTTCGGTGAAGATGCCAAATACTATGAACACGTATTTGGCCATCGGCACCATGATCACATGTACTGTCTCGCTTGCCGACGAGTCATCGAATTTCGGAGTGAGTCGATCGAAGCCCTTCAAGATGAAGCTGCTCAGGAGGCTGGATTTCATTCCACGCGCCATTCGCTGACGATTTTTGGCGTTTGCTCAGCTTGCGCAGGAACTGAAAAAGGCCGGAATTTCCTGCATGATACAGTCAAAGGAAGTAGTTAACCTCTTTTTGCAAAAGAAGTTAGGAATTTTCTTGGGGGTCTGGCACACGGCCAGGATTTTTCCTTTTCAGGGGTGGCAGTTTGCCACAGCGTTGAAATCATCGGGGAAGCCCATAGAATCCACTAATTGAGAATGGGTCTCAATTCCTGAAGACGTTTCTTCTCCTTGGCGAGAGCTCATGTCACCACGCACCCTTGATGATCTCGAACTTGGCGAAACTGGTCACATTGGAGATATTCTTGCCGGACCTGGTGTTGGACGGCGTCTCCTTGAGATGGGCCTTACGGACGGGGCTGGCATTTCTTTGATTCGAAGGGCTCCCATGGGTGATCCAATCGAAGTGCGCGTGCGCGGTTATCACTTGACCCTTCGACGCTCAGAAGCACGGGCGGTTCTTCTCTGTGAACAGTGAGCTCAAAGAACCAGCCGTCTTGAGAATCGCCTTGGTGGGCAATCCCAACTCCGGCAAGACTTCCGTTTTTAATGCTCTTACCGGTTTGCGTCACAAGGTCGGCAACTATCCTGGGGTGACAGTCGAAAGACGTTCAGGACGCCGTGTTTGCCACCAGGCCACGCTGGACCTTGTTGACCTGCCAGGAACCTACAGCCTTTCCCAGCGCTCACCAGATGAAGAGATCGCTGTCGATTTCATTGTCGGCAACTTGGATTCCGAAGCTCCTCCCGATCTTTTGCTCAATGTTTGCGACGCTTCAAACCTGGGGCGCAACCTCTATCTCACGACTCAAATCATGGAGTTGGACCGGCCCGTACTCCTCGTTCTGACCATGATGGACTTGGCGCGTCTTCAAGACATGGCCCCTGATGCCGAAGCCCTCAGCGCCCAACTCGGTATTCCGGTCGTCGCTTTGGACAATTACGGCGAACATTCGGTGACCCGGTTGACAGAGGCTATATGTGAGGCGAGCAAACGGAAAAGCACGGCGCCGATCGCCCAACAAGATCAGAGCCTTCTGACCCAACTTGTTCAGTTGGAAGAAGAACATCCCCAGACGCCTCGTGCCGTTCACTTGCGGCAGCTCCTTGCGGCTTTGGAGGGGGCCAGTTGTGACCCTGACTACGCTCGAGCCCTCAAGACACTCAATGAAGAGAATCCCGCTTGGTGGAAACAAGAAGCGAGCAACCGATATCGTCTGATTGACAGCATTTTGCCTGCCGTCTTGCCGTTGGCGCATCAAGCCAAGAAAGCCAGCCTTACAGACAAGGCAGATCGCTTGTTGCTGCATCCGGTGTTGGGCCCTTTGGCTTTTGTCACCCTCATGGGCATTGTGTTTCAGGCCGTTTTTTCTTGGGCCGGTGCCCCTACGAATCTTCTCGAATGGGGTTTCTCGCTGTTTACCGATGCTGTGGGCTCTCTCATCGGTGAGGGACTATTGCGCGACCTCGTCGTCAATGGGATCCTTGCTGGTGTTCTCAATGTTGTGGTCTTTTTGCCGCAAATCATGGTGCTTTTTCTGGCCATCGGAATTCTCGAAGATTCGGGCTATATGGCACGCGCTGCGTTTCTGATGGACCAATTGATGCGTCGGGTTGGGCTTCATGGCCGCAGTTTCGTGCCCATGATGAGTTCTTTCGCCTGCGCAGTCCCTGGCATCATGAGTACGCGCACAATCGAAAGTCCGGCGGCGCGGCTCGTTACCATTCTTGTGGCACCGCTCATGAGCTGCAGTGCCCGGCTTCCCGTTTACATCTTGGTCATTGGCGCCTTCTTTAATGATAGCGTCGTGTTCGGCGGAATCGCTACCGGTGCTGTGGTCATGACCAGCATGTATCTCCTGGGAATCGTGGCTGCGGCTTGCATGGCATTTATTTTTCGCCGGACTTTGGCGCGTGGAGAAACTCCGACATTGATCATGGAGTTGCCCCCTTACCGGCTGCCGCGCTGGAAAATTGTAGTACGCAATGTCCTTGATCGGGCGGCATTGTTCTTGAAGAAGGTCTGGACTGTGATTCTCGGATTGACGATCATTCTTTGGTTTCTTCAGACCTTCCCCCAAGACAGCCCCGAAGCTCTGGCACTCAGATCCTCGGCGGAGTCGATAGCGGCTGACCTCGATGCACTTGCTGACGACGACACAAGGCGAGAGGAGCTAGAAGCCAAGATGGCGGCGATAGACCTCCGTGCCAAGGGCGCCCAACTAGAATCGAGTTATGCTGGCCAACTGGGGCACTTTATCGAGCCTTTGATTCGCCCCTTGGGGTTCGACTGGCAGATTGGCGTTGGATTGGTTGCGTCTTTTGCGGCCAGGGAGGTCTTGGTTTCGACAATGGCACAGATTCTCAATGTCGATGAAGACTCAAAGAACGTATCTCTTCTGGCCGCTCGATTCCGCAACGCCAAGGATCCCACTACCGGAAAACTTCTCTATCGGCCACTCACAGGGTTGAGCCTTCTGGTGTTTTTTGTCCTTGCGCTTCAGTGCATGTCAACCGTAGCTGTCGCCCGGCGGGAAACAGGTTCATGGCGTTGGCCCTGCTTCATGTTGGGATATATGACACTCTTGGCTTGGGGTGGTTCTTTTCTCGTCTGGCAAATCGGCACAGCGCTGGGTTATTGATGATCGACGAAGAGTTACAAATTTGGTTGGTATACCTTGTTGGAGTCGTCACCGTCTTGCTTCTGATTCGCCGGAAATTGCGAAAGAAGTCAGGATGTTGTGGATGCGGAGATTCTGCCGCCACCAAAAACGGCCCCGGGGAAAATTGAACCGAGCACCGATGCAGACGTTTAATATAATTCCGGTCCCACAAGTCGTAAAACGTCTGCGGCCCACGAGTCGGGTCGCCCATGAGCTTTCGCGGAGCATCCTATGAAGTTAGTATCCATGACTTTTGTTGTATTTTTCCTCACGGTCTGCCTTGTTTCCTGCGGCGACTCCGAAGGGGAGACGACCTCAAGTACCTCTCCTGCAAAAGTGACCGGGAATACGACGTCAAAAGTAGCCAACGTCAGCGATCCTCTGAAGAAACGCATGAAAGACGCCATCGACCGAGGCATCAAGGTTGTCGGGCAATACCATGACCTCAAGTCGGGCATGGTGGGCTATTCGCCAGTAGACGTCAAGAAGACGCGGCACCCTGGTTTTGCCGCTATGGCGGCCTTGGTCTATATGCAGAGCCCGCGGAAGTACAACATGACTGACGGGGCATTGGTACGCAATATCCTCGATTGGTTGGTCAGTTTGCAGAAGCCCGATGGATCTATTTTTGAAAAGGGTCAGGCCAATTACGTGACCAGCTTGTCCCTCTCGGCCCTCGTCGAAGTGAATGACGACAGGTATAAGCCAGCCATCTTAAAGGCTAGGGACTTCATTGTGCGCCTTCAAGCACGGGAAGACAGTGGATTTCGCCCGACTGACAGATTCTATGGGGGTGTTGGCTATGGCGGCGATCAGCGGCCAGATCTTTCCAATGCCCAGTTTGCCATCGAAGCCGTTAGGAAAGCGGGTCTGCCCAAGGATGATCTCTTCTACCAGCGGGCTATTGCTTTTCTAGAACGTACACAGAATTGGAGCGAGACGAACGACCAAGTCTGGAAGACTGAGAAGGGTGAGGAAGTTCGACCGGGCAATGATGGCGGTGCGATTTACTTTCCAGGCGAGACCAAAGCGGGCATCACAGTCCACCCAGACGGCACGAGGACCTTCAATAGCTACGGATCAATGTCCTACGCCCTGCTGAGGAGTTATCTTTTTTGCGGATTAAAAAAATCTGATCCCCGTGTGAAGGCTGTCGCTCGTTGGTGCCACCAAAACTTCGACATAGATGGCCATCCTGGCTTCAAACCTGGGAAAGATGGCACAGGTAAGTATCAGGGGCTCTACTACTACTACTTCAGTATGGCCAAGTGCCTCCGAGTTTACGGACAACTCGAAATAGAGACCCAGGATGGCGTCAAAGTCAATTGGGCAGAATCCTTGGCAGAAAAGCTGCTGCGATTGCAGAAGACAGACGGTTCTTGGGTAAACGACAAGAATGCGCGCTGGGAAGAAGCATCGGAGCTGCTCTGCACTCTATACGCTTTGCGCGCTCTGGAAGAATGTTGGGCAGCGTTGGCGAATTAGACAACTCTCGGCCCGAGAGAGAGTGAAACGCGGGATTGGGAGTGGGCCCTTGACAAGGAAGGCCATAGCTTTTCAGTGGACAGCTTTTTGGCTGTTTGGCCTCATAT
>JAJRYU010000079.1 GCA_024275615.1 Planctomycetota bacterium | reverse complement strand
TTGTTGCCCCATAATGTGCTGTTGAAGGGTCACCATGTGAGTTTCAGCGAAATGTGAGTCAGGCAAGTCGTTCAAAGTGGGTCTCCTGGATGGGGCTTGGTGTGGCATTATAGGAAAAAGCCCGGCGATTACATGGTCTGATGCCGAAGGAAGTTTATGCACATCGGTAATTAGGGCCCCGATTGGCTGTTTCGCCACCAAGTGGATGATTTATCTGGTTCGGTGGCACTGCTGTTGCGCCCGAATTCGCAGGCAGGGCACGCTCAGCAAGATCGTGGGGTTCATCTTCGGTAAAACTCTGCACGCTCCATCCAGGGTCCGCGCGTTACTGACGTTGCTCTTGTGGGTGCCCAACTCCGCCGATTAAACGTACAAGTCGTGCAAATCGAGGATTTCTCCGCATTCCAAACGACTGACCGTTCGGCGGATGTGTTCGGCCGCTTCCGGAGGAAGTAGGAAATTCATGCTTCCTTCCCAGAGTATCTTCTTGTCAATGACAATGAGATTGGCGTTGCTGTGTTGCTCGATGAGAACGATCTGTTGATCCTTGATTTCATCTTGAATCAAGTTTGAGACACGCCGATAGAAAAACGCGACCACACCTTCGTTGCGAACCAGTCTTTGAAAAGCTTCCAAGTGGCCTCGCCAGTGGTTGCTCTTGATGGAAGGAGCAACGAGAAGTATTTCTTCCTCCGCTCCCATCAAGTCGTCGTGAAGTTTTGTCTTGAACGTCTCTTCATTGAAAACCGTGGTTTGCAATCCACGACCTTCGCCCATGATCACGCGCATGGCATGGACAAGTTTTGGGCTGATCTTGCCTTTGAATAGGCTCGACATCTGAACGTTCGTGAGATTGGGCTGACTCTGAATCACTTCTTTCAGCGTGTCGCGGATCGACAGCGGCGCCAACCAATCCGGATTGATTTTCTCTCCTGATCGATAGGCCTGGATCACCATTTCAGCAAGTTCTTGTTCTGAAAAACGCCAGCCCGAGAGGATTGTTTCCAACTTCTGACCTTCTCGGAACAACCGCAGAATCTGCTCGTAGCGTTGGGCCATCTATTTCGTTCTTTCAATGACCCAGATTCCCAGCGGGTTTCTCTGAGCATCAAAGGAGACGATCTCAATGTCACCAATCTTCAGGTCGAAGGCCTTGTCGGCGACGGCTGGTTGTTTTTCTCGTGGGAAAATCTTGATCTTCGGGTTTGCTCCAGGAATGCCGAAGTTGACAAAATTGAGATCACCGGCACCGATTGAACCCAATGTCGTACCCTTGAGCTCAAGCAGAAGGCTGGTAATTGTCACCCCAGCTTTGAATCTCGAGGCGATGAGTTCAGCCAATGCTCGGGCGGCTTCAGGGGACCGATCTCCGCCAACTGGATTGACGGAACCCTTATGTCCGACCAAGGCGTAGCGTATCGAGACCCGGTCGGGTTGAGCCGCCTTGCGGATTGGCTTGGGAGCTGCTTGCTTCACCGGTTCACCGCTCTTGGTATTCTTCGTTGTCGGTCCGGGTTCAGCGCTTTTTGTCGCCCCGGATGATTGTTTGGGCTGGTTGTTCTGTGTTGTGGAGTCAGACTTCGGGTCATCCTTGCAACCTCCTGGCATGAGCAACACCACTCCCAAAAGGAGTCCGAACAATGTTTGGTATAGAAAACGGTTCATCCTATTCATCTCCAAAACTAACTCCGACGTTGCGCGCTGTGGCAACAAGATCGCTGGCACAATCGACGTGTCGTGTACTACCAATAGCATCGACTAGGGGAATGCTCGAAACTTTGTGATTTTCCATGACCACCAATCGCCCCCATTGCCCAGCCTCAACAAGGTCGGCGGCGTGGTTTCCCAAACGGCTCGCTAAAATACGGTCATAAGCGGTGGGAATG
>JAJRYU010000078.1 GCA_024275615.1 Planctomycetota bacterium | reverse complement strand
CGTTATGTGGCGGCTGACAAATTTAACCCATTTGCCAACTTCCGTCGCAGTTGGGAATTCGGGATTACTAGTGCTCGCCTTGGTGCTCCTGGCGACCGGTTTATTAGTGGCATCGGTTCAGTTGTCAAGTTTGGCGGCGACCCTGAAACGGCCACTGTGATGGCTCGAACCGCCGACCTCCTGGTCAACTACAACGACAAAAAGGGCCGCAAGGAACCGGCGATCAAAGACATTCCTTTCCCTTCGTCGAGCGACGTCTCTTATCAGCCAAAACCTGAGCGCAAGCCACAGACTCGAATGGGACGTGACGATGCCCTTTTTGAAACTCTTGATGCCGCTAAGAATCGAGGCCTAGGTGCCGACGCTCGGCAACTGGCTTTGAATCGTTTCCTAGAGACAAAACGTCCCCTGCGAATCGATGCCAGGAGGGCTGCCGACATTGTTCAAGCGGTGGCGGTCGCTCGGCGTTTGCAAGGATTCGTTCCGGTCTATCTCAATGGCCTCGACGAGGCTTTCAGCGTCGCCCAGACTATTGTTGAAGCGCGTGTCCCGGTTGTTGTGGAAATGGACAACGACATGACACGGCTAGATGACACCGATTTCGATATTGTTAAACCCTGGCGCCGCGATCCACGCGCCGCAGGTGCTCTTGAAAAATTGGGCGTTGTCGTTGTGATTAGTGGACGGGGTGCAGATTTGCTCTACGCTGCCGCAATGGCTGTTGGTGGTGGACTTGACCCCAAGATAGCTCTTGAAGCTGTGACCCTGCGCCCAGCAGCACTCCTAGGCGTTGCCGATCGAGTTGGGTCTTTGGAGACTGGCAAGGACGCTGATTTCGTCGTTCTCAATGGCAATCCGCTTTCCAGTGGCAGTCATGTTCAAGAAGTTTGGGTGAGTGGCAAGAAAGCTTGGCAGCGGCCCCTCGATGCTCGACCGTTAATTGTACGCGCCGGCAAAATCTATGACGGGACTGGCGCTGTTTATCAAAATGCTGAGGTACTGATCGAAAACGGCAAAATTGTTGCGGTCGGCAGTCACGTTCCCCATCCGCAGAACGCCCGTATCGTTGATGCTGGTGCCGATGCAGTCGTGACACCTGGTTTCGTCGACACAAATGGGAAACTTGGGCTCGGATCTGAACGTTCTTCTCCCGGTACTGATGTTTCCATCGCAGACATTATCAACGTAGCTCGCCCGGGATTTGAACATGTGGCCCGCGCCGGTGTCACGACAATTGTAGTGGCGCCAGAACGGAGCGGTCGAACTGGAGTCCAAATGGCGGCCATGAAAACCATGGCGTCGAAAGATGGTGTCATCACCAAACGTCTCGCAGGGATAAAAATAGCGTTGGCCGGTAGCGCCGGTCAGGTGCGAAAAAGCCTGAACGCCGTGCTTTCGAAGGGTCAGAAGTATTTCAAGACATGGGAGAAGTACGAAAAAGACTTGGCGAAGTTCAAAGCTGGTGGTGCCGTGTCCGCAGCTCCAGCTAAGGCGGTGGCGCCCGCTAAGAAGGCAGCCAAAGCAGTCACAAAAAAGAGCAATGGCAAGGGGGCGACCGATGCCCTCTCTGGTGTTTGGCAAATGACGCTCAGCGGCGGCCCAATACCCGAACCACAGAGCAACATGACTGCGAAGATTCGGCTCAATGGTTCCAATGTCGTTGGCACCATGACAAATCCCATGGATATCGATGAAGACGTTTCTTTCTCCGGTACTTTCGACGGCAAAACCATGAAAGTCGATGTCGACATTGTGACCCCATTCGGCGACACCACACTTGAGGCAACCTTGGATAAACCCGAGCATCTGAAGGGCAAGATGGATTTAGGTGGTGTTATGGACATCAACTTCGAGGCCCGTCGTACCAAGAAGGGCGCTCCGAAGATCACGGTCAAGGCCAAGGCAAAAGCTACGACAGTGAAAGTTGTGGCCAAAGGTCCCAAGAAGCCAAAATTCGACGCCCGCTTAGAACCCTACCGAGCCATTTTTGCCGGCAAAGCGGGCTTGGTGTTGGCTGTCAACGGTGGTCCTCAAGTCCGGGCAGCCAGTGCAGTCCTTTCAACTTATAAGCTGCCCGCTGTGCTTCTTGGTGCACGGGGTGTTTTGTCAGTGCTGAGTGAAGTCGAGG
>JAJRYU010000077.1 GCA_024275615.1 Planctomycetota bacterium | reverse complement strand
CCGTGCCAATCGTCGGGCTGTCGCTGGAGATCGTGTTTGCAGCAGATTGTCATGAGTCAAGGCGGACTTCCAGGCATCATCATCGGCCTGCTTCAGGAGCAAGTTGGCAACGACTCTGCTTTCGGCCACCTTCAAGGAGCCTGCGGTGATGTCTGCCCGATATCGCACTGGTGCCTCGTAGATTCTTTCTATCGTGGCTTGCTTGACGTTCTCTTCTCATCTGCCTCTGGGTTCTGCACCTGCCTCAAAAGGGCGTCAAGTTCATCCTGAATGAAGAGGCGATATCTATTGACTGGGTGGCGGTGAGCAACGATCTTCCCAGCTCTCTCCCAGTTACGGAGGGTATTTGTTGAGACCCCCAAATACTCTGCGGCTGCTGATATACGGAGGTAGTCCCTCAGTTTTTCCACGGGGCGATCTCCTGTTCTTTGGTGAATATTATTCAACCTTACCAAACTTGAATGTAGGTGAACATCACCCCCACCTCGAAGCGTCGGGACGGTCGGATCATGGTAGTTACAGCCAAGAAGGAGCGGTTAGAATCCAGAAGGAAATCCTCGTTGCTGTCGCTTGGTTTGTGGGAAGACCATCAGTGCGACCCCCGAGCGAGGGTGAGCAATTTCCTGAGTTATACCACTGGTGAACCAATGCAATTTCTGATCGGATGTGATTTCGGCGTGCCAAGGAAGGCAGGCGACCAAGCCAAGAAGATCATTTTGATCGAGGCGGTTCAAGTTGGCGATCATCACTTCCAAATAAATGCAGATGGGCGTAACGAACGGCTCGTTCGCCATCACATGCCGAGTGATGCCTGGAAAAAGAACCGCCGTGGTTGGACGTTGCCCGATCTTGCAGATTCACTGGTCACAGACTCCGCCGTCACGGTTGCCGCATTTGATTTCCCGTTTTCCATTCCAAAGTCATTGCTGGATGACGCTGCATTTGCTGGACGTGTGAACCAACCAGCTTTTCAAACAAGAGAACAATGGGCTGGATTTGTCAGCAGCAACTTCCGTCTTCAGTTCAATAGCGACAAGGCTAACGCAGAGCTTGCAGACCTCGCCAATTTCGATGCGTGGCGAGATAAGAGCCTCTGGAGGAAGCGTGCAACTGACATGGCAACAAAGGGGAGTCCACCGCTAAAACATAATTTCCAGAACTTGTTTGCCATGACCATCGCAGGAGCGGCACTTCTTAATCGGCTTGAAACGAGCGGTTATCATATTGTGCTAGATACGGTCGATGGCACACCGGATCGCTGTGTGTTCGAGACCTATCCACGGGAAGTTGCCAGTCGGGCTGGATTCACTGGCAGCTACAAGAAGTGTCCAGGGGATTGCCTGGCAAAGGCGGAAGAGTATCTGGAACAGAGTGGCGTCACACTTGATTGTGACCAGCGAGTTCGTCGTTTTTGCCAAGAGTATCGAACGTCGGGCAATGATCCCGATGGTGCTGATGCGTTTCTGTGTCTTGTTGCGGCAATTGCCTTCAACGAAGGACTGGCAGAAATGTGTGACGGTGGGGCCACAGCAGATATCTTAAAGGAAGAAGCCGCCATGGTGGTGCCAAAACGACTGGATGCCACGGTGGAACCACCATGAAAATCCTTTTCCTCCACGGTTTCCAATCGACTCCAGGCGGTCTCAAACCGTCCTACCTCAAAGACCACGGCCACACTGTCATCAATCCAGCCCTTCCCGACGACGACTTTGACGCCGCCGTTAGCATCGCCCAAGCCGAATATGATCAGCACCAAGTTGATGTTGTGGTTGGCAGTTCCCGTGGCGGTGCTGTGGCGATGAATATCGATTCGGGCGACACTCCGTTGGTGCTTCTATGCCCAGCTTGGAAGAAATGGGGCAATGCCACGACCGTCAAAGCGGGGACCGTCATTTTGCACAGTAAAGCGGATGACGTGGTGCCGTTCTCGGATTCGGAGGAACTGGTGAGGAACAGTGG
>JAJRYU010000076.1 GCA_024275615.1 Planctomycetota bacterium | reverse complement strand
TGCATCATGGAGTTAAGATTGCGAAATTGATGGCTCCGCTCTGCCGCCATTTCATTGTGGACAGCCAAGTGACCTCTCCCGAGGACAGATTTCAGGCCATTGCCGCCAGAAGCAGACAGTGTATTCGGGTGGATCTGGGCATCGGGCGCTTTTTGTTTTCTCCCAGCGCCATACATTGGAGCATGTTTGCCCAAGGAAACCCATTTCAGCTCTGCATACTCTTTCGGACCCCCGTGTATGTCACCGGGTCCTATCTCCTGCTCCTCTTGTTCTTCACGTTTGATTACTTGATGCAGGGTTTCTTCAAGCAGGCCTTTCTTGTGGCCTTCGCTGTCACAGCCTCCCTCATGGTTCACGAATTCGGCCATGTTTTCGCTGCCCGACTGAATGGGCATCGTTCCCGGGTTATTTTGGTGATGATGGGGGCAGTCACGATTCCCGAGGGCGAAAGCACAGGTTGGCAAGGTATCCGCTTGAGTTTGGCAGGGCCAGCGGCCGGCTTCTTACTGGCACTGATCTCTTTCTACGGTTTTGCCCCTGCCAATAGCATGAACTTCTGGGACTACGCTCTCGGCGGCTATTACCCCGCCGCCGATACGCTTTGGCCATTTTTGCAGCTTGTCTTGGTGAGAATTGGTGTCATCTGGAGCATTTTCAATTTGCTTCCCATTTTGCCCATGGACGGGGGGCATGCCATGAGGGACTTTCTGGGGCTCTTCATGCGGGCCTACAAAGCGGATGCCATCGCTGCCAGGGTCAGCCTCGTCGCCGCGGTCCCTATCGTCGTGTGGTGCCTGCAGAACCGATTCAATCTTGCTGCTATCATCGTCGGTTTCATGGCCTGGCAGAGTTTTCAGTCCCTGTCCTCCTCTCGTAAGTAGCCCGGGTTTCTGGTCTGCCTGGGCACGGGAAGCGCGGCAATCTCGTTGTAAGTCGCTTCTCCTCTATGTCTTGAGTTTGAATCCACGAAACCTTTCGCATCGATGGCCCCTGTCGTAGTATTCTCTCTGGATTGGTGCGCAGACCGCCCTTATCGAGCTTTTGAAGCATGAAACGAATTCTTCCCCTCCTCATCTTGGCCATTGTCACCTTTGCTATTGTGTGGTTGATCCTGCAGGGGATTTCCACCGATGGCAGAGACGTGGAACTGGAAGGTCGTAAGACCCCTTTCGAATCCACAGGACAAGAGCCGTTCGCTTTGCGCGAACGCGACCCCAGATCTCACAGGGGCGTTATTGCCCGCACCACGAAACTGTCTTCCGATGAGGCGAAACCCGGCATGGGGAAGATTGTGGTTCTCGCCACATTGCCAGACGGGACCACGCCTCAGGAACTACAGATTGTGACCAAACCCGTGCTGCCAAGATTCGCCTATCGAGCGGGGGGCAGGGAACTGGACGCCGTTCCTGCCGGGGGATACGTGCTCACTGTTTGCGGGGGAGACTTGCTTCCCGTGGTCTATCGTGCTTTGAAAGTTGAGGCTGGGAAGGAAAAACGTCTCGTCTTCAAAGTTCGGCGAGGTGTCCGTCCCAAGGGCATTGTTCGAGACGCCGCTGACAACACTCCCATTGCCGGCGCTCTCGTTGACTTCAATGGTCTCGCGCGTGTTACCACGGACGCCAGTGGTCACTTCGATGTCGTTCGAGTCTTGCCTCGATCGGCCCTTGACGTCATTACCATCGCCAATGAAGACTATGGCACCATCCCCTTCAAGGGCCTCAATATCGAAGACATCGGTAACATGAAGCTCTTCCTGGGCGGTGGCAAAGGCGTTGTCAATTGTGAGATCGTCAATGGTACGTCCATCGAACTGCCCAAGGATGCTTTCTTACGGGTGACCTTGCCGCCACTTTATGAAGTGAGGCGTGAAATGCCTCTCAACGGTCGAGAGATTTTCCAGATACGCAAGATGTACGAAGGAACGTTTCGATTTGAAATCCACTTTCCAAGCGGTGAGTTCCCAACACAGCGCCAACGTGTCAAGGTGCCATCATGGCTACCCGACAAACCGCCCATTGCCAACGTCAGATTCGTCTTAGAGCCTGGGGCAACGTTGAGGGGCAAGTTCTTGGCTCCACCCAGTTTCACCAATGGGATGTTGTTCCAATTGCGCGATCGGCGGAACCATGTCTTGGCAGAAGCAAAGGTTGATCGGAAAGGTCACTATCGTTTCAACAATTTGGCGGCCAGGGAGTACATCCCCGTAGTCGTCGCTGGCGGAACACACTATTCTCTGCCTTTCATCGTGATTGAAGGCGATGGTGTCATTGATCGCGATGTTGACGTCTTGCGCAAGAAGTGGGCCAAGTAACGCCAGCAAGAAACATCTGTAGTTGAGGAAGCCAACACATGGTCGATGATCGCTCTAATCTTGACGAAGAAACTCCTTGGTGGCACACCCTCATAACTTCGGCTTTGCTCAATCCAGTCTTTGAACAGCAACGTTCTATTTTTACCAATCGCAGTCTTCGCTTCGACAAGATTCGCGCCGTTGGTTTCGATTTTGACCACACCCTCGGACTCTACGATTGTGCCAAGCTCGATGGATTGGCCATGGATTTGGTTATCGCCAAGCTCGATGCTGATAAGTCGATTCCCAAGCTCAATCCAGACGATATTCCCGAAGCCTCTTTTGCACGCAAAGGTCTGGTCGTGGATATTCAAGAGGGCAACGTCGCCAAGATCGACCGTCATGGCCATGTTGTGTCGGCCTTCCACGGCAAAGAGAAGTTGACCAGCGCTAGGCGCCGGGAAACCTATGGTGGCGGTGATCATATTCCCCATGTCACGCACGGTGATCGTTTTGTCCCTGTCGATTCCGCTTTTGCGAAACCCGAAGTCTTGCTCTACAGCGCTTTGACTCCTCACGTTGACAAGAAAGACTGCAAAAAGTTGTGGAAGACCATTCGCGGACACACGGACATGATCCATCGCGATGGTTCCTTGAAGAAAGAACTCACGGCCCACCCGGATCGCTATCTACGTCCGGATCTTGAGCTTATTCCCATGCTCGAGATGCTGCGAAAATGGGGCAAGAAGGTTTTCTTGCTGACCAACTCTGAGTGGTACTACACCAAGGCCATGATCAACACAGCCTTGGGGACGGGCAAGAAAGCCAGCGACTTGGGTTGGGTAAAGCTCTTCGACCACGTGGTATGTGAAGCAAAGAAGCCCAGCTATTTCCTGTCAGCGAAGAAGGTCCAAGGTGCTTCTTGCGCGATCAATTCGGAGGGCGTTATCTGCGGCGGCAATACATCTGAATTGGAAGAAGTGATTGGCCACTCTGGCAATGA
>JAJRYU010000075.1 GCA_024275615.1 Planctomycetota bacterium | reverse complement strand
AGTAAAAATGGCAAGAGAATGTTTTCCTGGACACAAAGAGCCTCCAACAATTCGAATTCCTGAAAAACCATGCCGATGTTTCGGACTCGAAAGGCGCGACGTTGTTCATCGCTCGCATGGCCGATACTAAAATCGCCCATGAGGATCTCGCCGGAGTCGGGACTAAGGACACCGGACAACAGTTGCAAGAGTGTGGTCTTGCCAGATCCACTTGGACCAATGAAGGCCAATTTTTCTCCTGCGGCAACTTGAAGAGTGGGTATGCGAATGTTGAATTCATTGTCCGGATAAGCGAAATGAAGAGACTCCACGGCAATCGCTGGGACCTGTTCGAGTTTTGGACCGGCCGCGCTCACTGGCCGAGCCCAACTTCTTTGGGATCGATACGGCGTTGGTGCAGGATTTCAACTTCGGAAATACGCCACCCTTCTTCTCTTTCGCTCACGGTGTAGTTGGCGTTGTATTGGTTGACTCGAAGATGAGGGTGACCGTAGTGAACGATCTTGCCAACAACGCGCCATTTGGCCTTGACCTTGAATTCCCGTTTCTCCGGATCTTTCGGCAAGGTGATCTCGCTCTTGAGAATCTCAACTTTCTTGACCAAACACACCACGCCTCCTTCGTCGCGCATCAACAGACTCTCGAAAATTTCGCCGTAGACTCTCTCAAGAAGTGCGCCATCGATACTACGAGATAGAACATCATAGATCTTATCCTCGTCGCGGCTATCAAAGGCCCGGTAGGTGTTCTGTTGCAAGGCAGCAAAGATGTCTTGAGCCTCTGCGACTGTGGGGAGCTTGGCATCCTCCAACCATGGCGGTCGCATGGTCTTGACCATTTGTCCTTGAAGCGCCGCCGAGAGGATCAAGAGAACCACAACCCCGCCCCATCTGACTTTGAGACCGAGCTTGAGCAAGAAACTCATAGGCACAAAGAAAAGGAGCCCCACCAAACATGCCAGTGACAAAAGCGGCACCGAAATCCGCGGCGGTGCGGGCGGAGGTTCTGGGAGCACGGCTTTCGCACTTGCTTTCGCTGGGGCATGCCACATGTACTGGGGTTCTTCAGGATACAGGCCAATGGCGATCTGATCGTCATCCCAAGCGAAGAGAGCATCCATGCCTCCCAAAGGCCACGTCGGGAAGATCTCCCACTCGGTCCAAGAAAGAAGAACGGTCCGAGGTCTCGCTTTCACACTGAAACTCAAATTCAATTCCACGTAGTCGATCTTGATGGCATGATCGGTAACGGTAATGAACTTAATGTCATTGATGGTGGGATCAACAACAACACCATCGATGGAAATGAGTGGATGTTTCTGAAACCAGGCGTCAATGGCCTTTTCGTGGACTTTCCGCTCTTCTTTGGTCGCCACCATGCGCTGGGCGCGTTTCACATGCATCCAGTCGTCAAAACAAGGCACCATCACTCTGAGTTTGCAGTCGAGGCTGGTCTCCGTGAGGACGAAGTCCATCCAAATCGGCGGCGGTTCGTGTACAGAGGCCACCAATGAAGTCACTGGAGAAGAACAGAGTAAGAACCAAAAGACAGGCGCAGATATGATCGTTAGTATTTTCACATGGTCATCGTAAGGATGCGCCTGTCTGTCATCAAGTTGGTGGCAGAACCGCAGGGTCCGGCAAGCCAATTCGAGAGTTCTTGACCTCGCACATGCCCGCAAGGCTTCATTGGCCCGCCTTATTCATGAGATTGTGGTCCCTTGCGGCCAAGGATTCACATCCCTGCTCCGAGTCAAACCTGTGGGCTCTTTCTCGGGCTCATCGACAATTCCCTGTGAATGTTCAATGGCCGCAGAGTGCTCGACATCGAGGAATGAGCCGCGAGCGACCACTGGCCGTGAGTCGCGCATGACGACAAGGTCGGGCGCTATGCAGCTGCCCTTGGCTGAAAGGTCGTAAACAATGCGAGTTTAGGCGGAATACGAAGAAAAGTCGCCTGAGTGGCTACGAGCGGACTGTGATCGCCCCTCACCGGCAAACGCCAGTCGCGCAAGAGCTGGCCTACGGCCCAGAATCTCCGCGACTTCCGCTTGTCGCTGTTGTCCTTTGAATCGGTGCCACTGCGCCATGAATTGCAAGCGCGCAACCAGTTCCGCCTCATGAGATTCTTCGAGAATATCCCTATCCCAGAATCTATAGGGTTGGTTGAGCACGAAACCCTGAGCCTCCGTCAAGTCCAAGGGGTCAGCAAGTGCCAGGGGGACCGTGGAGACCGGACGCATGATCCTTTCCAAACGGGCCAAGATTGGTTCTGCTTGCACGAGGATATCCAATCCTTGGGTAAGTCTCTGTTTCCGCGCTTCCAGAAACAACCAAGCGGCAGTCGCAGGAGCAAATTCTGCGACAAAGTCGGGAGTTTGGCGATCTTTCGTTGCATGAACAGACAAACAGCGTTCTTCGGTAACATCCAAGGCGGCTCGCGCCATGATTATTCCATGTGGCACGTTGAGCGCCAGAACAAAAGAATCAAAGCGTTTGTTTTCTCTCTCCCAAGTAAAGGTCGCGAGGACATCTCCGCTTTCATCACACCAAGTCAATTCAGCTCGGACCGCAGCGCAATCATCCCGTCCCCGCGCAGAGAAATCCCATCGCCCTAGACATCGCTGGATCTGCCGACGTGTCAAGCTGGGTATGGCTTGAGCCCGTAGAGCCTCAAGAAAAGAGCGGCCGATGATTCCCCCTTCTTTTTCCACAGCATCAACGGCCATCTCTCTTAAGTATGGGTTCTTGGATCGGGCAATCATGTCGGCATAAGCGATGCAGGCCGGGACGTTCTCTTCACCACGAAGGGCGTCAACTTTCAAGAAACTCGCCACAACGAACTCTTCAGTCCCACAAGATTCATGCAAATTCCCTAGCACCTCGCTCAGACAAGGATCTCGAAAGATAGAACGCAACAAGACTCGCAATCGATGATCATGAAACTCCACGACGACGTCGCGGTCGAGGGTTTCCAGAACATCGGGGTCCGTCAAGGCTCGCTCATGGAGCAGAATCTCAAATGCCAGGACACGGGCACGAATATTGAGAGACGTCAAGCTGAGCATGTCAACCAGCCGTTTCTTCTCCGCGCCGATTCCGAGGCGCTCGAAGGCCACACAGATCATGAATTGGTGCTCATCGTCAAGGTCCTGGGTGACCACAAAATCAAGAATTCGGCGGCGAATGTAGCTTGATTCGTACTCCCCAAGCAGGGACGTCATCTCCGCTTCTGTACGATCCGTCGAGTGAAAAAAGGTAGCGATGGGGTCGGTTAACAACGCTTCGATTGCGGTCATCGATTTGCTCACAAATAGTCACCTCCAACTGTGTGGACGCCAACGTTGGCCCAGTCGGACCGGAAAACTCTGAAGAAGTGCCCACATATGGCTGTGGCAGGCAGTCACATCTTGCCCAAATCCCCAGTATCGCTATCCTTTTGGCCTCAGGGGTTCGTCGCTATCCGGACCCGAAGACAAAGAAACGGAAAAAAAACGATGACGAATCAAGAATGCATCAAAGACTTGGAACCTAAGTTGGTTTGGGAAGTGTTTTCACGTTTGGCAGACGCGCCCCGCCCTTCCAAGAAGGAAGAAAAAGTCAAAGCTGTTATTCGCAAGATGGCTGAAGACGCCGGTTTCAACGTTCGGGAAGACAAAGTCGGAAACTACGTTGTCGACGTCCCCGGTACGGCAGGATTAGAAAGTGCGCCCATCACCGTCATCCAAGGCCACATTGACATGGTGTGCGAGAAGAACAACGACACCGTCCACGACTTCGACAACGATCCTATTCAACTTCAAAGAGGCGAGAGCGCCAAGGGCCGCAAGTATATCGATGCCAAGGGCACAACTCTTGGCGCCGACAATGGTATCGGAGTGGCCATGGGTTTGGCCGCAGCCTTGGATCCTGACGTAGCTCACGGCCCAATGGAGCTCCTCATGACCATCGACGAAGAAGCTGGCATGACTGGGGCGCAGAACGTTGATCCAAGTTTTATCACGGGAAAGCGCATGCTTAACCTGGATTCCGAAGAAGATGACGCTCTCTACGTCGGCTGCGCCGGAGGTTGCGATGTCACTCTTGATTGGGATTTTCCCACGTCTTCGACCTCCGGTCTTTCGTTTTGCCGTATCACTGTGAAGGGTCTCCGAGGCGGTCACTCAGGCATCAACATTCACGAAAACCGCGGCAATGCCGGCAAACTTCTGGCGCGCACGATTTTGGACGCCGAAATCCCCGAAGCGCGCCTTGTTGATGGCAAAGGAGGCAGCCTTCGCAACGCCATCCCCAGAGAGGCATGGATGATCATCGCCGGAGATGGTGACCTAAAAAACCGTCTCGAATCGGCGGCTGCGAGAATCAAGGACATGGCGATAACCACCCATGGTGAGACTCTCTGCGAAATCCTTGTCGAAGACGCTGATGGCGGGGATGCACTCAGCGCCCCTGATTCCAGAAAATTGATTCAGACCATCCTCGCCCTACCCAGTGGCGTGCAAGCCGTGGTGCCGGAAATCGCCGGTGAAGTTCTGAGCTCAAACAACGCCGCGACCATCGACTTCACAAAAACTGAAGGCAATGCCCACGTCAGTCTTTGCTGCTTGGCAAGAAGTTCTGATCGCAATCAGCTCTTCAATACCGTGCATCAGATCCGTTCTGTAGGCGAACTCGCTGGCGCCACATTGTTCCATGGCAACGAGTATCCCGGCTGGAAGCCCAACATGGAATCCCATTGTTTGGCAACTTGCAAGAAACTCTATGCCGATGTCTTCGGCGTTGAGCCGAGAATCGCCGCCATGCATGCAGGCTTAGAATGTGGTGTCATCGACAACAGTGTTGGTGGTGGTCTCGACATGATTTCCTTCGGCCCGACGATTCAAGGCGCACACAGTCCGGGCGAAAGAGTCTACATCGACAGCGTCGAAAAAATATGGCGCTATTTTGTCGCCGTCTTAGGTGAGCTCGCCAAAGGGTAGACAGATTAAGGCCGTCGTTCGCAACGGCTCTCTTTGGTTCTTCAGGACTAAAGCGAGTAGGTTGGTGCCTCAGCGCTAGCCTACTCGACTGTCACTTCAATGGCGTTGCTGAGGGCAAGGCTTGCCCCATTCACCCCAGATGTGGCCATGACACATTGGAAGGTCGCCAGCAATCCTGGTGGAATGTTCGGAAGAATCACGCCAAAGAGTCCGGCCCCCGCGGGCCCAGTATTGAAGAGAGGGTTCAGGCCATCGGTCAGATTCCCATTGGCAAGAACGACAATACCCGTGGGAATACCAGATAGTGGATCAACTGGGCCGCCGATATCAAGCTGGCCGATGAGTGGATAAGTGGCCGCCAGTGTGTTGAGTGATCCTCCCAACAGCATGATGGGCATATTCTGCTCGCCTGAAAATTCGAAAACCATGTTCTCGTTGGCTTTCACCTTCGAGAAGAAAGGGCCACCAACCAAGGACTCAAGCAATTCGAAATTGGCGTTCCTCGTATCGCCAATCTTGAGACTAGCAAAACCCGGTTGCCAGGCTTGTCCCAAGGGCGGCAAGAAGT
>JAJRYU010000074.1 GCA_024275615.1 Planctomycetota bacterium | reverse complement strand
CACCGGACTTGAAATCAAAATCATGGCCCCTGCTGAAGCCACGACATTTTCCCTTGAGCGCATCGTCGTAGGCAAGGACACTATTTCTGTGTCAGGCAATGTCCTGCGCGATTTTTTGACGGACCTGTTTCCGATTCTGGAAGTGGGCACAAGCGCCAAAATGCTCTCCATCGTACCGCTCATGAATGGCGGAGGCCTCTTTGAAACGGGTGCTGGAGGCTCAGCGCCCAAGCATGTTCAGCAGTTCGTATCAGAAGGCCATCTTCGTTGGGACTCCTTGGGGGAATTCTTAGCGATGGGTGTCTCTTTGGAGCATCTTGCCGAAACCTGTTCTTCACCCCGTGCGCAAATCTTGTCCGACACTCTTGATGCTGCCACCACTCAATTGCTCTTGAATGGCAAGGCGCCGTCACGCCGGGTTGGAGAATTGGACAATCGGGGCAGTCACTTCTACTTGGCCCTTTACTGGGCCGAAGCCCTTGCTGGCCAAAAGGAAGATGGCGCATTGAGTGAACAGTTTTCGGCTGTCGCCAAGAGACTCGCTGACAGTGAGTCAACTATTCTCGACGACTTGAAACAAGCTCAGGGAAGTGCCGTTGACATCGGCGGCTACTACTGGCCCAACCGCGACTTGATGGCAGCCCACATGCGGCCCAGCGCGAAACTCAATGAGATCATCGCTGGGATATAGAACCCGGGCAAGAAAGATCCCGGCTTGGGCACAGGCTTGATTTAACTCAAGGTCCGGCCAGTGACCTTTTCATAGCGTTGTTTCCAAGCGTGACAATCCCCTTGGAATTCCCCCAGGCCTTGGCTGTAAATATCGAAGAGCCGTAGAGCATCCGGAAAGTACTCTTTTCGGACGAATTGATTCGGCGACGGCTTTCGGCTTCGGGACTTCTTTGAGAGCAACCGGCGCATCGCAATAATGATCTGCTTCAGACGATAGAGATCTTTTTTTGGAATCTGCATGCGCAAGGCGACGGGATCAAAGACCTTCTCCACCATCACGCCGATGTCGTAGTGTGATGGAGGTTCATCCTGAGGTGGAGCGCCATTGTGATGCAAAATATGGTCGAACAGGTGGCAAAACAAGACACCAAGTTTGACCGCAGAATCCACCGGGACGCCACTCTTGCATGCTCGGTCGAGACTCTTCATGGAATTCCAGAACCGCTGTTCCCCGCGATGCTGCAGCCCCTCCACGACATTGTCTGCATCGAGGAAAGCGCTCACTTCTGGCAAGTAGACTTCTAAGAGCTGCGTGTCAAAGAGGACTTCAAACGCCCCCAGAGATCCGCCACCGCCCAAGAGCCGGAGCAGTTCTTCGAACAAGCGGGGCGCAGCGCTCTTGGTGAGGTCTTGGCGCACTTCGGTGATGGCGTCATAGAGATCTGCGGCAAGATCGAAGTCCAGCCGACCTGCGAATTTCGCTGCCCTAAGCATGCGCACCGGATCCTCGCGTAGGCGGGTCACAGGGTCACCGATGATCTCAATACACTTGCGCTTGACGTCGGGCATGCCGCCAACAAAGTCAATGACCTCTCGTTTTTCGATGTCGAAGTAGAGCCCATTGATGGTGAAATCCCGGCGTTGGGCATCTTCAGCGGCCGTGCCAAAAACATTGTCGCTTCGAATCATGGGATCATCGTCATCGCCAGCCGCCTCGGCATTCTTGCGAAACGTCGCGACTTCGATGATGTGGGCGCCAAAATGGACATGGACCAATCTGAAGCGTCGGCCGATGAGCCGGGAATTTCGAAAGAGGCTCTTGATCTGGCGAGGTGTGGCCGACGTCGCGATGTCAAAGTCCTTGGGGCGCTGGCCCACGAGCAGGTCTCGGACACAGCCGCCAACTAGATACGCTTGGAAGTCATGCCGGTTCAGCCGTCTCAATACCTTGATGGCGTCTTCATTGATGGCATCAAAGTCGAGATCGTGCTCGGCGTAGATCGTGGCACCGCACGCGCGAGGATCAATGTTACGCTCGTGACCATCCTCAAGCCTGTCGCTCTCTAGGACATCCGGCGGCAAGGGCCGTGGGGCTCTTGTACGGCGGCGGCCGGTTCGTTGGCCGCTTCGACTTCGAGTTTTGCCCGAGCCTTGCGCTCGCCCCTGCTTGGAATCAGGTTGCCCAGAGGGCCGCGAGGCTGGCTTCGAGCGCTTCTGGGGGCTCAAATCCGATGTCTTCCGTCTTCAAAAAGGGCAGCAAGCCCACAAACAATCATTCGACAAGAAAATATCATAGGTGCGGGACTCTGTCCAAGCGAGAGAGTTCTCGCCTGAAAAGAAGTCAAGGAACACGCCCATCCCTCAAACCTGTGGATGAAGGCAAAAAGAAAGGTCGAGACTGGAATGGGCTCGACGTTATGCCGTTGCCTAACGCCTGAAAGGGCTCTATCAAGCCTCCAAGCCAAGAATGCCGCCCATGCGACACCTGGGAACAAATCACGCCAAAAGCAATTTGTTTCAATCTCGGAAAGTCCCGACGGAGGGACGCAAGTCGCCTTGCTTCCAATCAACAGGCGCATTTCTTGGCGATGCGTTTCGCAAAATTGACAAATTTTGTTATTTCGGGCGGTTTTACCGTTTGCGTCGCCCCAACCTATATGGAAAAGCTGCGTTTCCGGCGGGTCTTTCTGGGCAAGAGCTTTCGGCCTTCTCTATCCACATCATTTGTGATCTTGCGGCCATATGGTGCTTGACCTGTCTCGCACCACTTGCGGCCCGTGGTCGCTTGCGGCTCCTTCTTCGCCGTTGAATGCTCTGCCACCATTGAGCATTGAAAGGGAATTCTCGATGCCTCGAAAACCTGGCCCTCAGGTTCGACTCAGAGCAAGTGCGAGAGTTCCCAACCCAATGGACCACAATCTCATGAATCAGGCGGGTCAGAGCGGAAAACTCGAGTTTTCTACCTCACCATGTCCAAAGCTCTGACCTGCACATGGCAGGTGCGGCACTTGCTGTGCAAGGCAATATCTGGGATTCGTTCATGGACAATCTTTGGCGCCCCACTTATCCCGGATTCATGACACAAACGGCAATCGTCCTTTTTCCATGCGTTCTTGTGCGACATGGAAGCTGGGATGGAAGGCGGAAACGCGAAATCGGCGAAGAGGTTGTCTTCCCCCAACTTCTTTTTCGCTTTCGCTTTTGCCAACAAGTGTGGTTTTTCTCCAGGGATCAACACATGACAACTACGACACTTGGCGACTTTGAGGATGGCCGCCATGCCCTGATGAACGATCTCTGGGGAGTCGCCAACACCGGTTTCGTGACAGCGCATGCAATCGTTTTCCCCCCATGCGTCTTGGTGCCATGCACTGTCGGAGACTGTGGGTGGAAAAGCGTTCTCCTCGAACTCTCCGGTGGCCGACGGCTGCGCGGCAACTTCACGGGTCGTTGGGACGATCGGCTTCTGGATGACCCCCGGTTCTTCCTGCTCAACCGCAGATGGGATCGTTTTCTTCGATGTCGGCTGAGTCCTTGCTGGGGACACTTCTCTGGTTGTCGCTGGCTGCTCCTGGTCAGCTTTCTGCGTCGTGACCTGTGACTTCGTAGCTGGCGGAGCGGCTAACCTCTCGGTCTCCTCGGTCCTCTCTTCACTCGCACAACTAAGGACGACAAGGAGGAGAAAAAGACACATGAGACCGGAGGAAATCCACCCGAGAATCGGCGCCAATACGGTTCCGCGTTCTGGCCTCGAATTGAGATCAAGGCCACCCGGCATGAAAGAGTGAGCCCTCCGGCGTCCCATCGTGATGGAACGACGGGCAACAATGGGCAAACGATGAGAGCCTGAATGTGGAGTTGTTCTTGCGCGAGCCCT
>JAJRYU010000073.1 GCA_024275615.1 Planctomycetota bacterium | reverse complement strand
ACCTCACTCAAGAGTTTGGCAACCGGGATGCTTCGCTTCAGCCCAGATGTGGTCATTGACCCATTTGGATCTGGCTCAGCTTTGTTGATCGAGATCAGCCGCACCACCTGTCATTTCGGTGGTGAAGAAGAGATGGTCCATCATGTGCGTCGCGTTCTCTATCACTTAGGTCACCACCATCATCTTGTTATCGCGCACAGAGCGGAAGCAGCAAGCATCATAAGTCGTATTCATGGTGATAAAACAATAAGACGAATTGGTATCACCGCACTCAAAGAAACCCTCAACCAACTACCATGGACAATCCTTGAACCGGCTATTGTGGTTGCCGAACAACTACGACTTTCTGGTCTCCAAACTTTGGGCGATCTCTACAGCCTGCCTTTGGCTGGTATGCGAGCCCGGTTAGGAGAAGAACTCACAGAAAAACTTCTCTTAGTCTATGGCGACCGTCACGAACCTCTCCGCCGTCACAAACCCCCTCGTAAATTGGAAGAAAAGATCGAATGGTGGCCTCCCACTCAAAATAAGAGCAGCCTTTTGTTTGCGGCTAAAAGACTTTTTGATCAAATTGAATTGCAATTGGAACGTCGAGATGAAGGTTTGTCTGAAGCCACTTTGCTGCTTCGATTGGCCGAGAGCAAAAATGAGATCGCTATCGTCTTAAGACCTCGGCGTGCTCAAAGAAAATCGAGCAACTTGCTCAAACTCTTGGACAACAAATTAGAAAACCAAAGGCTCACCGGCACCGTTGATCGGATGCGCCTTAAACTCCAAAAACGCCTCTCCCTCCTGCCAGAACAAGGACTTCTCTTCGCTGCGGAGAGTGCCCTTTATTGGAATGATGAAGCCATTCAACTCATGGACAAACTGGGATGCCGCTTGGGAGAAGACCGCGTTCTTACCCCAAAGCTAACAGAAGAGCACCGACCGGAATTGGCCTACACCTGGGTGCGAGCTGGCATTGATGAAGAAGATGAAAATCCCCCTCACCCTCCTATGGGCACACGCCCTTTAGAATTGTCGCCAACCCCTCAGATCATTGCTATTGCCATCCATGCTCACGGCCGCCCAGTTGAGATATTGACAGGCCCTCATCGCGGTTTGCTTCGAATCATTAACGGCCCAGAACGTCTTTCTTCTGGTTGGTGGGACGGTCATGACACTTGTCGTGACTATTACGTCATTCAAACCCAAGACGGTTCCAGACTCTGGGTCTACCAGGATCGTCACGCTGGCCAATGGTATCAACAAGGCCTCTTTGTCTAGAACAGGCGAGTTAGAATGCCAGAGCAACCCAATCCAAAACGAAGACCTCACCCATTCAAACAAAAACAAGTGATCTCTTTGTCTGGGGCAAGCAACGAGAATAAATCCCAAGAGAATCCAAAATTAAATCACTCTAAGGAGATAGGCTACGCCGAACTTTTTTGTGTCAGTAATTACAGCTTCTTGCGGGGCGCTTCTCACCCGGATGAATTGATAGAAGCAGCGAAGAATCATGGTTATCAGGCTATAGCTCTCACCGATGTCGATTCTTTGGCTGGCATTGTTCGTGCACACGTAGCCGCCAAAGACCACAAGATTCATTTCATCATCGGCAGCGAAATCAATACACGTGATGCTGGTCGCGTTGTGCTTCTCGCAACGAGTCGTGCCGCTTATGGAAGACTCTCACGCCTCATCACTTTAGGGCGGCGACGTGGTGGCAAAGGGACCTGCCATCTTAATCAAGCTGACGTCGCCAGCTTCTCTAAGGGTCTTTTTGCTCTCTATGTCACTCCAGAGAATATTTTAGGGCCTCGCGTACAGAAGAATGCACTCACTGCTTTGTTGCCACAACTAACGAGTTGGAAATCCATTTTTAAAGATCACCTATGGTTGGCCGCCAGCCTCCATGATGGTCCAGACGATTACAGTAGATTGGCACGCTACACTTGGCTGGAAGATAAAAGTGGTGTCCCCTTAGTTGCTGTCGGTGCCGTCGATGCTCATAACGATGCACGTCGACCATTACGGGACACTTTGCACGCGATTCGCCATGGCTGCCAGGTTCGAGATTTAGGGCACAAAGTACCTAGCGAAGGCTGCCATGCCATGCTTTCCCTTGACAAACTACGGTTTCTCTACCGAACTCGTCCTGATCTTCTTCTCCGCAGTGTGGACATAGCACGCCGCTGCCACTTTTCTTTGGATGAACTGCAATATGAATATCCGGATGAAGCCACAGGGCGCAACTTAAAATCCTTAACTTACGCAGGAGCAAAGGACCGCTGGCCCACAGGGGTTCCAGGCAAAGTAGCCCAACTCATCGAGTATGAACTCACCCTCATCAAGGAGATGAATTACGAAGGGTTCTTCCTTACGGTCTATGACCTCGTGCATTTTGCAAGATCCCGCGGCATCCTCTGCCAGGGACGGGGTAGTGCCGCCAACTCCGCCGTTTGCTACTCCTTAGGTATTACCGCTGTTGATCCCGACCGTTTTGATCTTCTCTTCGAGCGATTCATATCTAAAGACCGGAATGAACCCCCCGACATTGATGTTGATTTTGAACACGAACGCCGGGAAGAAGTCATTCAATATGTCTATGAACGCTATGGAAGAACAAGGGCAGCTTTAGCCGCCACAGTCATCACTTACCGTGGTCGTTCGGCAGTCCGTGATGTTGGCAAAGCACTTGGACTTTCCCTTGATCAAACCGAGCGCTTGGCCAAAAATCTACACTATTGGGATGGCAGTGAACTGGCAGCCGAACGCATCATCGAAGCTGGGCTTGATCCTCAAGATCCACTTCTGCGCCAAGTCATGACTCTGGTAAGAGAAATTCAAGGCTTCCCGCGCCATCTTTCCCAACATACCGGTGGCATGGTTATCACCCAGGGTAGACTTGATGAACTCTGCCCCATTGAAAATGCAGCCATGGACAACCGTACCGTCATCCAATGGGATAAAGACGATATCGATGCTCTTAACATTCTCAAAGTCGATTGTTTGGCGCTTGGCATGCTCACGGCGGTTCACAAAGCTTTTGATCTCATCGAAAAACTTCGCGGTAAGCGTTATGACTTAGCGACCATCCCGGCAGAAATTCCAGCGGTCTATGAAATGGCAACTCGGGCCGACACCCTCGGAGTTTTCCAAATTGAAAGCCGCGCACAGATGGCGATGCTGCCCCGCTTCAAGCCTAAGTGTTTTTACGATCTTGTCATCGAAGTTGCCATCGTCCGCCCCGGCCCCATCCAAGGAGGCATGGTCCACCCTTATCTCAAAAGGCGAGCCGGATTAGAACAAGTCACCTATCCATCGAAAGACCTTCGTGAAGTTTTAGACAAAACCTTAGGGGTTCCCATATTTCAAGAACAAGTGATGAAACTCGCCGTTGTCGCTGCGGGTTTTACTCCAGGAGAGGCAGATATGTTGAGACGCGCCATGGGTGCCTGGCGTCGTCCCGGCATCATCCATGAGTTTGAAGAAAAGTTGCTCTCAGGTATGAAGGAACGTGGCTACAAAGAAGAATTCGCCGAATCCGTTTTCAATCAAATCAAAGGCTTCGGAGAATACGGCTTCCCAGAAAGCCACGCTGCCAGTTTTGCCCTTCTCACCTATATCTCACTTTGGTTGAAACGATTTGAACCGGCCGCTTTTGCCTGTTCACTTCTTAATAGTCAACCGATGGGTTTCTACGGCCCCGCTCAACTTCTTGCTTGCGCCAAAAAGCACGGCGTGCCACTGCGCCCCATCGATGTTCTCTTTAGTGACTTCGACTCGACACTTGAAACGAATGATGTCCCTCCCTTAGCGATAACCCCAGCCGCATGTGATCTCCACCCTTCTCTATACGGCAAAGGCGGTCCAGCTTTGCGCCTGGGTCTTAGGCTCGTGAAAGGACTGCCCCAAAAAACAACCGGGCGCCTCATTCAGGCGCGCAATAAGGCGCCTTTTTTGAGTGTGGAAGATTGCCTGCGTCGTGCCGATCTTAATGGTCGAGACGCAGCCTTGCTCGCGGAAGCAGGAGCCTTCCGCAGTCTCAGCCGCCACCGTCGTGAAGCTTGGTGGCGCGCAGGCCAAGACTTCAAAAGTATGCCACTTTTCCCCACAACTCTTCTCGAAGAAGAGACTCCCACTTTGCCAGCACCAGAGCAAAAAGACATCGTCTTTGCCGACTACAGCCGCACAGGACTTTCCTTAGAAGCTCATCCCATGAAACTCTTGCGTCCGACATTGAACAAAATGGGAATCATTGGTTCTTTGGGGGTCACTGCGGCTCGCCACAAAGAGCCGGTCACCGTGGCTGGGATTAGTATTTGCAGGCAACGACCAGCTACAGCTTCAGGAGTCATGTTTGTGACCTTGGAGGACGAAGACGGCCAGATGAATGCCATCCTCCGAGTGAAAGAACAAGAACGGTTCCGCGTCGATCTTTTGAGTGGCAGTCTTTTAATGATGAAAGGACAAGTCGAGAAGTCTGAAGGAGTGGTGCATATTTTGGTGGGATATGTCAAAAATATCAGTCACTTGCTGCAAGGCCTGCAGACTAAGTCGAGAGACTTTCATTGACGACACGACATCAAGAGAACAGGCGCTTACGCAGCCGACGCAACTGCAAACATAAGACTGTCTTTGCCATGTCAAAGCCATCGAAAATCGGGTGAACTCGAGAAGCGTCACGATGCTCCCAAGAGACAGGAACTTCAAGAATCTCGAGATCCGCATCTCGTGCCAACAGGAGAAACTCCACATCCCAGGCAAATCGGTCGACCGTCAGGTCACCAAGAAAAGACTTGACCGACGAGCGGCGAACGAGTTTGAAGCCACACTGCGTGTCCCGAAAAGGAAGGCCCGTCAGCGTTCGGATAAGCACATTAAAGGTCCGGCCCAGATACTCTCGTATGAACGACTGCCGCAAGACCACATCACTCTCCGGCAAGTCTCTTGACCCAATGGCAACATCACCGCCATGTTTCTTGAGCTCTGAGGCCAACTTGGCAAGCTCAGCCCACGGAGTCGACATGTCGGCATCAGCCACAAGAATCCATTCAGACTGCGCATTCATGAGGCCGGAACGCACGGCAAAACCCTTGCCGCAGTTTTGCTCCAAGGTGACAACACTCAACTGGGGAAGACGGCCGGAAAAGAGCGCCGCGACTCGTGAGGTGTCATCTTTGGAGCCATCATCGACGACGATCACCTCCGCAAGATTCACTCCACTGAGCCCATCATGTTCGGTGCAAAGCGCCTCCAAGGTCCGCGGCAAACGATCCTGCTCATTGAATGCAGGGATAACGACTGTTGTTTCGAACAACGAATTCATGCAGATAGGATGTCCGTGCCTTGCAAATATCGATACGACGATACTCTTAGCCTACACAATTGCGATCGGTTTAGAATCGACCGATGCTCCTCGTATGTCCTCCGATAATCGCGTCACAAAACGCAACAAGGCGAACGACAAGAAATTATCGTCCAATTGAAATCTGGCCAACGCTCAATTGGCTGAATTTATCGCCAAAAAGGTCGATAAGAAAAGACCATGAACGTAGCACTCCCTCCAACATCGGCCATTTCCCTCCTGATCCTGGGGACCGGAGGTGTATTTGCATTATTATTCATGTTGATTAGGCAAACGGCGCAGGGCTGCGCTCTTCCGTCAATAGAATCCAAATGGAGAGTGCGTCTTCTTTGGATCCTACTCCTTATCATCGCTCCAACATCGGCCATTTTCCTCCTGCTTCTGGGAACCGGAGTCGTGATTGCATTATTATTAATGCCGACTAGGCAAATGGCACAGGGCTGCGCTCTTCCGCCAATAGAAGCCAAATGGAGAGCGCGTCTTCTTTGGGGCCTACTCCTTATCATCGTCTTGGCCATCGGAGTACGGGTTTGGGGACTCAATGCGCGGGGCATGACACACGTGGAATCCTATGTCCCCGGATTGCATTTGCCTGCGGGGATCTCCACGCCTCCGGCTCGGCTGTCTCTAGGTGAAGTTGTCTGGTATCACTTTCACGATGAGCCCCACCCTCAAGCCTACTATCTTCTGATCTTCGCTTGGATCAAGACCTTTGGCACTTCCCTCGTCGCCATTCGTTTGCCGAGTTTGATTTTTAATGTCTCAAGTATTGCCCTGCTCTTCTTCATCGTCAAGAAAGAAGCGAATGTACGTGCAGCTTTCCTTGCTGCCATACTCATGGCATTCCACGGCCACCAAATTTACTGGAGCCAACAAGCACGTATGTATTCCATGGGGGAATTCTTGGGTCTTCTCAGCGTGTTCAACTTGCTAAGAATGATCCGGGGAGACAACCACAAGTATACCGAGCTCACCTACATACTTGCTACTTGGGGAGGTGTGGCCACAAAGATCTTCTTCTGGCCTTTCTTGGCCGCCGAGATGTTACTGGTCGCTTGCCTTAGGGATCAATCTGGCAAGATGTACAAACGGATTTTTGCGCTACAATCCATCGTTGTGATCCTGGGTACACCTCTTTGGACTCACGCACTCTATCGCGCCAGGAGTGCGCCCCTCATGGGTCCATCTTTCAAGTTCGCCGGACAATACTTGGGATTGGGCAACCTCTTTGAAGACGATCTGTTCAGTCTTCCTACCCGCATGGCTCCTCTTGCGCCTTG
Source organism: Planctomycetota bacterium (assembly GCA_024275615.1). GTDB lineage: Bacteria > Planctomycetota > DRQF01 > S139-23. The sequence continues at coordinate 10,794 of JAJRYU010000073.1, read as the reverse complement.
GATCTTCGCTATTGCCCTCACGGTCTTGGGATTCGCCATGGCACCGCTACAGAAGACTGTCCGGCGTGGAACGAGGAAAGAGGCCCCTTCAGGAAGAATTCTCGTCGGGTTTGCTGTCTTCACATCGCTATTTATCTGTGGTTTGGCACTAACCGCGCACAAGAGACAAATCTACCTGTTCGCATCGGCCGTCCTTCCCCTTGGATCCTTGGCATTACCATGGTTTCAGCAGTGCGTTGCCAAGTTCATCGGGGTTCGTGGTGAAAACATTTTGAGCAAGAACCAAGCCGCGCCATTTCTTATTCTAGGTATGGTGCCCTTCTTGTTACTTCTTCTCATTGGTGCAGTTTCACCAATTTTGAAGAGTCGCGGTATGATCACATTTGTTCCCTATGTCTTGGCGGCAGTGGCCATCGGCTGGTCGCGATTTCTTGTGAAACCGTCAGGTATCATCCTTGTTGTCGTCCTGTTTGCATGGCCCTTGGCCTCAAGCATGAAATTCTTTGGTGAAATACCAGAACCAAACGACCACCGAAGCATCACCAATGACCTTAAGTCAAGTCTTCGAGAACAAGACCTCATTTTCGTCAAGGGCAATGACTGGGTCACGACACCATCGCTCTATTATCTCTATTCCGAACGAGATCGGCTCGTTGGAAAGAAATGGCAAGAACAGGCGCAACTACATCCGCAGGCACGTATTTGGGTCCTGACTTACAGTGACATTCCGGCGCCAGAGAATTTGCTCAAGGCCATAGGTGGCCGCAAACTTCTACAGACGATGACATCCCGACGATGCAAAGCAGAACTCTATGGTCTCAGGCGGTAGCTTCCAATCACTCAACCGACATCTGAGGCAGGGTTTCGTTCAGCGTTTTCGAACCGATTCGGAAACGGGCGTCAATCCAATTTGCCAGCGGTTCGCAAAAACCACGATCAAACTCCGCGCGGTTACTTCCGCTCTCACCAAAATCGTCATATTCTGTTCTCTGGAGAATTGGGCAACTATGCCAGAAGTCCCTGGGTCGTGCCCCAAGGACTCCTGGAGGACATTGGATCAGAATCAGCTGGTCGCCCTTAGAGGAGGATTCGGGATCTTTGGCGGTCAGCTGCGCTAAGAGCCAGAATCATGCAGCTTTCGCAAGGCATTTGCAGTCTGCCTCGTTCGCCGCGAATCTTCCATTTTTGGTCTAACTTGGCGAATCTGAGAATATTAGATTGTCGATGGCGATAGCCCTTTGGTCCTCTACTGAATCCGGAAAGAGACACATGCTTAGCGACCTACTCAATCACCCTAACATCGTTCCTATCATGATATTCTCCATCCCGATCATTGCCATCGTCGTGGGGTGTTGGAGCGATGTCACTTCGAAGAAATCCAATAACGCCCTCAAACAATCAATGATTGATCGGGGGATGTCCGCCGATGAGATTACTCAAGTGTTGGACGCCGGCCGCGGCAAGAAAAAGTGCAAGTAAGATCTCGTATTCGAATCTCTGACTTACATTTTTCAGATATTCCATGGATAGAGAATCTCATTTCGAACATTGGTCCCCGTGGACATCGGGGCAGATAGTTTGATATGGAGAAGACGAAACCTCTCGGGTTCCGGAGCAACCCTGGAGTAGGCATGCCACGCCTTACATACCCCGGCGCCCGCGCACCTGCAACAACACCGCATGGACACCTTTGGAACCTCTGCATTTTGAAGAAAGGTGGAGGCGATGGGGAACGGCTTCTCGGCAACTGGATCGTCTATGTGCCGGGACTCCAATGCCTGCGCCAACGAGGATTCTTTGACGACATGTCAGTGGCATAGATGTCATCGTCGCTGAGGTTCGATTTCATCTCCAGGTGCTCCAACAAGAATCGAGCAATCCACTTCTCGAGCTTGAGTACGATCATTTTCTTGCGCAGCCGACCTTGCATGTCTCGATTGAGAATCGTTGGCACTGTGTTGGTCGTGATGATCTCGTCCAAGAAATGACCAGAAAGAACAGCGCGGCATTCTTCAGACGAATAGAAATGAGTCACGCCAAAGACAACGCGGCGGGGATTACCCGCGCGGAGTTTACGACAACACTCCATGATCGTTGACCCCGTGCGAACCATGTCGTCGACAATAAATATATCTTTCCCCGCAATGTCGTCGATCTTGAGTTCCGAGTGTTCCGCGACATGAGCTTCAACCGATCTTTCGCCGAACCGTTTCTTGGTCAGCTCAAGCATCCCGGTGTTCTTAAGATCGAGGGCGCAGTGCATACGACGAGCAAATTCTGCGGCGCCGCCATCGGGGGCGCAAATCACCAGATTCCCGCCATCATCGCTCAAGTCGAGAACATCTGAATCTTTGATGTAGTGGACAAAAACGATGTCAGGAGACAGATTGTGATATCCCAAGGGCAAGCAGCGCGCGAATTCTCTACCGACGGCTGCCGAGTGATTGTGAATCGTGACCGCCCCACTCACACCGGCTGTTTTTAGACACTCGGCATAAAGGCGTGCAGAAAATGCCTGCCCGTCGAACTTGGCAAGGTCAGACGCATCTCGCTCAAAGTCAACTTCGCCTTGCTCAAGCCTGGGCCCACGATCCTGCGCCGAATAGAACAAATCCGGCTCAACAAGAATGACATCCTCCGCCCCATTGTCTTTGGCGGCTCGCGCCACAATGAGGTTTCTCATGGCCAAAGCGTCTCTTGAGAAGTGTCCTGAAGCTGTTGACACAAGAATAACTGTTCGCCCGTCGAGGCCGTGGCCAGGTTCCCGTTTGTTTGACTTAATGAAAAGTGGGCAGAACTCGCGATTGGCAAAACTTCTGAGGGAGATGAGATCCGCGACATCTTCGACTTGGCCAAGAGCATGAGCCACGTCAATAGCAAAAGGATTGTCAGATTCCGTACCGACGACGACCAATTCAGCCATAATGACTCAGAGCTCCAAAAGGCGATTGTCAATTTCTCAGGGCTCAGCCCTCGGTTTCACCCTAACTCAGGGAGGGTTCAGTATCGAGCCCTGAAGGTGCAAGTCAGTCTTTACTTCTCTGAACCACGATTTCTTGTAGTTTCAGCCTGACCCCTGCTTACAAACCACAAAATCCCGTTGAATTCAACAAGAAGAAAATGTCACCTGAGAACTTCCCGAGACTTGGACTTGAAACGAAGTCGGCTCAGTCTACGATCCGCCCATGCTTATTCTCTTCGATATCGACGCGACGCTCATAAAGACTTCTCGAGCCTGCCTCCATGCCATGTCTGATGGATTCGAGCACCTCTTCGGACGGCCCTGTAGCTTAGAAGGCATCCAATACGCTGGATGCCTGGATCCAGTGATTTTTAGAAATGTCCTGGTCAAGAACAACGTCGAGACGACAAACGAGAATCTCGCGAATTTCCGCGATCAATATCGCCAGGGACTATCCCAACGACTGGATGTACCTGGGACCGGGTATTTGTTGCCAGGTGCCGCTGAACTCGTGTCCAGCTTGGACGCCATCGACGACCTAACACTCGGTCTCTTGACCGGTAACTTCGAAGACACAGGGCGCATGAAACTGGAACGGTGCGGCTTAGACACGTCACCTTTTGTCGTGAACGCTTTCGGCGACGAATCCCCTCATGAGCCACCGCTGCGGCGTCATCTTGTCGATGTCGCATTATCTCGTTTCAAGTGTGCTTTTGGCAAAAAGATGGATCCAGCCGAAGTTGTCGTGATCGGCGATTCCCCCCACGACGTCGAATGCGCCAAGTCCAACGGCTGCCGTTCTCTCGCTGTCGCAACCGGACTGCATGACGCCAACTTGCTCCGCAGTGAAGGTGCCGACCTTGCCGTCGACTCACTTGCCGACACAAGACACCTCACGACGTGGATCACTCAACGCTGATGCAAAAGGAATTGCGGACCAAGAGGTTTTCTGGCCTCCGTTCGTTTAATCTCAAGGATGATGCCATTGGGAAGTTTGCGGGCCCAATATTCCGCCTTAATTTCGTGAATTCCGGCATTCAGATTGAGAATAACCTGAGCCAGCTTGTCCTTCTTTCCATTCGGAAAATCAAGTACAACAAGACCATCGATAGACAGCCGAGTTCCTTGTTCGAAGACAAGATAGAAACCGTATTTCCCGGCTTCAGGAATCTTGAAAAAACCGTCCCACTGAACTGCAAATGCATTCCTGTTCATGTCACGAAAAGGCGGAGACCAACGCCACTCGAAGTTGATGCGTCGATCGACTCTCTTGTGGACGGCTGCCTTCATCGCCAAATCGTTGAAATAAGTCGCGCTCAAACCTCGGGCGAGCTTTCCTTTTCGCGCCAGCACCTCAGTCCTTGAAAGGACAGATTGCTGCAAAGCCTGCCATCGGTTCCCACGGCGCAAGGTTGCCTCGGTCACTCGAGCCGCAACAGCACTGGCACCGATTTTCTTCAGGGCTCGCAGGGCACGGGCGGCTTTTCTTGTTTGGTTTTCCTTAAGCGCGAGTGCGGCCCTGTTGAGGTGGAGTGTCGCATCCTGGGGTAGCCAACGAGCGGCCTTGCCAAACATGTCCTTGGCAACATCTAGATACCCGCGCTCTCCGGCCACAACACCTCGATTGACATAGGCCTCGGCCAATTTGGGATGCAACAGAATGGCTCGTTTGAAACTGCCCTCAGCGCCGTCCAGATCGCCGGCACACCACTTAACGAAACCGTCGTTGTTCCAAAGGTGTCCGAGAATTTCGTTACGTGCGAGGTTCTTGAAGTACACACCCGCTCGAATCGACTCTTTTGAAATACCACGCTCAAGATAGAACGCATCTGGTTTGAATGCGCCCTCAAGAGTCGTTTCAATATTGATGGTTTGCCCATCTTCTTGCCAACGCAGAAAAACATGCTGGGGGGTTGCAACTAAGAAAACCGGCAACTTGAGTCTTTCGGCCACGCTAAGAAGGATCAACGAAAGTGACAGACAATAGCCTTGTCGGCGGGCAAGAACCTTGTCGACGTAGAGGTTTTCTGGATCAGCAAGTTCGCTACTCTCGCGAAATTTCTGGTCATTGAAAAAGTATCGAACAAACGCGCTTGCTCGGTCTTTTGCCTTGACCTTCCCCGCGAGGGCAGTTTTGACCTCCAAACAGAACACACTGAATTGGGCACGAACTCGACGTTCATTCAGTCGTGGCTCGGCAGATTTGGCAAACTGCACAAGTTCGAACTGAAGCGTCGGCAGCTTTTCTTGCGCAGTCACTTGAGCACAGAAGATCGAAAAAAAACAGAGCACAACCGCCGCCTTGGGCCGTAGTGCTCCGCTTCGTGATCGATCGAAATGCGTGAACAATCGAATGAACTCAGAGGTTCTTTGCAAGTTTGATCAGGTTCTCGATGTGTGTACCGGTTTGGCGAATGGAATACCCTGTCGCCTCGACGACGTTGCGTGTCCGGCCCTTGAACTTGCTGAATTGTCCCGGTGTCAAGACGCCAGCCGCCAGGGCTACAAATTCCTTGGCATGATCCTCGTGGTGGCTGCAACCCTTGGCACGATGAGTGCGATTCCATTGCGTTTTGAAACTGACCTCATAACGAGCAATTTCGGATTGCTGTGCGGGAGTCAATACCAAGCGGCGTAGCTTGTTCTTGGCAAGGTAGAATTCCGTTGAATGGCAGCGCAAGGTGGCTGCGCCCAAAGTCACGACACTCATGAGTATGGCCATTGACAGAGCAAATTTTCGCATCAAAACCCCTCCTTTCGATAGAGAAATTGCCCACCCCCGGTTTCGGTTTTTTGTGGGGTGGGTTTCATGTTGGATCCTAAGTGCTAGGACGAGAGCATTGCCACTGTAGACCAACAATTTTCTTCACTTTCTGCGCTGCGAACAAAAATGTGCGCAAACGCCCGCAAACAGGCATGACGTGCGAAGGCGATCAGGAAGTCAACCTTCGAGTTCCTCCAAGAGATCCTGAAGCTTGTCCGCATAGGCCTGGTAGGCTTCGTTCGCACGGCGAATCTGCTTCAACTTGGGCGAATCTCTCTTCGCGCCTTGATCCACTTCCAAGACTTGCTGGGCCTTCTTGTTCATGTCCCAAGCTGCTTGGAGAGCGGTAAGAGAACGTATCAAGGCCGCCTTGTCTGTCTCAAAATTCCCGGTCTTCTTCGGAATCTTTGGCAAGCCCGAGACATCTTCGAAAGCGGCAAGAGGATCGGCAATGGCCTTGGCAGGTTTTTCTGCCTTATCATTCTGCGACCGAGAGGTTGGCTGCTCGCCAGCCTCTGTTGTCTCCTTGGGAGGTGAGCAGGAAGCGCAAAGCAAAACGCTGATAACGCAAATGAGTACTCTTAGCGATGAATTCATGGATACCCTCTTCTTCTTGAGTAGGTCAATCGTCACATGTCACGACCTTCAAGGCAACTCCTCAGCGAATTTAGTTAACGCCTCTCCGTGAGGACCAAGCGCCCGTTTTGACTGTCATTCTCGATGTGGAACTGGCCCAAGAAATCCATACCCAAAAGACCGTAGCCACTACTTCCGGACAGGTCACCCACAACAACGCTGACTCCTGTGACGCTAAGACCGCCTAAGCGAATTGACTCCACCGGTGAAAATGGGAGTATCCTCTTGTTGCCAGCTGTGTGAAGGGTGATTCTTGGTACTCGGTTGCTGGTATCAAGTCCGGCTCTCTGTGCAAGTGCTTCAGGTACCATGCTCGTGGTTGCACCGGTGTCAACGATGAAGTCTCCCGTCGCTCGCCCGTTGAGGTTCACCGACGCAATGATAGCTCGAGAACCAGGGCGATAGTCTATTACGACTTTCCCTGGACCTTCCGCGAGCCGCTCGGCTCTGGCGATGATTTCATCAAGACTGGCACTCAATGTTCCATCCATAGCGATAGCATCACGCATGGCAGCCGCCGCGTCAAGATAGCGTCGTTGCTTGAGGAGGAGCCGCCCTTGCAACATCAAGATTTCTGCGGTTCCACCGGTATCGCTGACAGATCTATCGATAACTTCCAAAGCTTGGTCAATGCGACCACCATCGACGAGCAATTGAATCCAATCGAAGTAGATGACATTCTTGGCGTCATCGAGGTTGGCTACCAAGTCCGATGATGTTGCCCATGCCCGTTCCCACGCCACAAGCGCTTCTTCAAACTCCCTCGCCTTGCGTGCCGCCTGAGCCAACTCGAACCAAAGAGCGCCTTCCTTGGGAAGATCTCGGACGGATTGAATCAGGAAACTAAAGCGTCCCCGTGCCCGAGTTCTCAACGGCAAAAATTCCAACCGGCCATGAATAGCAGCAAGGAAATCCCTGCGAAAAGTCTCAAGCAAATTGGGCTCGCGATCAAGAACGATCCTGAAGGTCTCCACAGCGAGTAAGAATTGTCGCCTTTCCAAGGCATTGCGAGCTTTCTTGAGCAGAGCTTCCACTGAGCCAGCGAAGTACATCTGAAAGTAGGTGCTCAAGTCAAGATCAACGATGCGCAGTCTCTTGACGTCGAAAGCAGAAACCTCCAGTGCTTGGGCTGGGTTTGTTCGGTCCGGAGAAGAAGTCGGGAGCGCGAGCCCAACGAGCAATCCCTGATCATCGAGGACGTAGCCCCCAGCGGGCAAATCGAAAGGTCCGGTCAACGTGACATATTCGAAACGCCGTTCTTGGTCGAAATTCCGCTCCCCCAGCCGGGACGATTGGGGGTTCTTGGCAAAACTGGCACAATTTCGGACCCACACGGGCACGTCATCCGCGAGACGATCCGGGTTCAACCTCATCCTTCGCGCCGAAAAACTGATTTCGAGCACCGCAAAAAGGCCTTGATCTCCCAGTCCACGAACCTTGAGAACCCGCCCCAACCTCCCTGTTGAGCTACTCACAACACCGGATACCACGGCTCTTAGTGCCTCAGCTGGGACCAGCATCAATTTGCCACCCAAAGGAGCGGCCGGCCATTGCCCCGCTTCCTGACCTTGAGCATCCCGACCGCTGAATCGGAACAAAGCGACGGCGACGTCGCTTGATTCGACGGGATTCGAGCGCTTGTCCGAGGTTTTCTGTGGTCGGGGGACTTTTTCACGCAGATCACGGTTTTTTGGCGCATTAGTCGATGTCGTCGCTTGGGTTCCATCAAGACCGGCCACATCTGAATCTGAGATGAGTTGGATTTCCGTATCGGGTTGCGCTTCAGCTTCTCCCCGGGGCAGGGCGTAACCTAGGGCAATCCCTATCCCAAAGGCAAAAACAATGATTGCGAGTTGTTTCCCGTCCATGTTTCAGCTCGATTGAAGAAAAAAATCACCGACTGCCACAACAATTACGAAGTAGATTTCTCTGTTTATTGACTTTAGGGTCGGCGAAGCCCAAGATCGTCACGATGCCGGTCAAATATGCTGCACGCCAATCGATCCAAGGTCACTCCTGACCCATCGAGCGCATATTCGCCAATCTATCACCCAGCTTGATGATTATTTCGTTGTTTCACAAACGGGATCAAAAAAGCATGAAAATTCGACCAAGTACCCTCAGTATTTTGGCCCTGATGCTGTGTGCAGCCACTGTGGCCTCGGCCCAAGCAACGCAACGCATTGAAGTTGCTGCCACTCACTTCGTTGTAAGCGGCAACCCAATCGTCGACAACGCGCCAACAACGAGCAACGGCGGTTCTCCAGCCGGTTGGCAGTGGTCAAAAAACGAAGTGGACTACGAGGCCGCCGATATCGACAAGGATGGCGACCTCGACCTCCTCGTTGGCATGAAGGGTGCCTTTACCAGATCCTGGGCCCGCCCCAACTTCATCATGATGAATGACGGCACAGGAGTCTTGACCGACATGACGTCCTCATTCAGCGACTGGGCAACCCGCATGAACAACACTCGCGACATTGAAGCCGCGGACATCGACGGCGACACTTGGCTCGATGCTATTGTTTACAATTCAGAAAACGAACCGACTGAAATCTTCCTCAATTTGGGCAACGACATAAACGGCAATTGGCAAGGTTTTGCCCTTACGCCGTCGGCGACATTGCCCGGAACGGCGGGAAGTGTCTGCGAAGGTCGAACGCTTGACTTCGACGTCGACGGTTCCCTTGATATTGTCCGCGCAAATTACAAGAACGTTGCCGCTGACGACATTTACCGCCAAAGCAGCGCCTTGACCTTTACGTCGGCGACGAACCTCTTGCCTAGCGCTTTCTGGGATTCAAGTTTTGGCAGCACAGTGCAAACTGAAGATGTTTTCGATGGGGGCATTCTCGACCTCAATGGCGACGGCAATGTCGACATTCTGCTAATAGGTTCAAGCAAGGTTAAGGTGGCATACACCGACGGATTGGGCGGATTCCTTGTCGGCGTCTCAAACATGGCTCAATCTGCAACCTACGCAGGCGTCGCCGCCGACTTTGACCGCGATGGCCGAGTAGACATCTATCGCACCGGTGATGGCAATGACTTTTGGCGGCGGAACATCGCCAATGCAACGAGTGGTGCCATTGTCGAAGCTCAAAGCGATAACAGTATCTACGCCAATCGAGTCGGTGGCAACACACATGTCTGCGACTTCAACAGCGATGGTCTCCCGGATATTTTCGTCAACCATGTGGATGTTGACTTGCCAGGCTTTCTCTCCAATCAAACGTTGAAATTGCTAATCAACACTGGCAACCCCAATGCAATGTTCTCCCTCGACAACGTCAACAATTACCCGGTCAACACCTTTGACACAGTCACAGCGGACTTCAACGGCGATGGCATCGAAGACATGATAACCGCAAGCATGGGTACCTCGGGGAGCCCGCAAGACGCTAGGACCTACTACTATCTTTCCGAGACATTCCGCTCTCAGCTGATTGAGACATCGCCAGACTTCTTGGAATACCGAGTTTTCAAGATCCCTGCTGGTTCAACGGGAACACGGACTTTGTTCAATTTGTTCTCTGTCAATCCAGGAATCCCCGTTGGTAGCGGTCCGTTCATTGGTATGGCAGCGGACATTATCCCCCAGTTCTCCCTTGGTTTTCCATACCGTGTTGATTTGCCCAATGCCGGGCAGACCTTTTTCGTACCGGCACAATTACCACCCAATACAATGGCAGTCATTCAAAACCGCGCCGTCATGGTCGACTTCTCAGCTAGTTATTTTGAACTGACGCCCATCATTGAGTTGACCTTGCAATAGGCGACTGAGACAAAAACAAAGGGGCCGGAACTGTGCATGGTCGCAGTTCCGGCCCTTTTTCTTGTTTCAAAGGACTTGACTCTCAATCCACCGAGCGATCAATCGGCAAGACCACCCAGCCAATCCATGACTGGTCCGGTCAGAAAGTCATAGGATCCTTGAACTGAGTTTTCGATCTTGTCCCATTGGTCCAAGGCGATCTGACCGCTGTAAACAGCGGCATCTTCCATGAAGATACTACGGTTGTCACCGCCAAAAGACTCGATTCTGACGTTGTGCAGACCGGGATCGTCCTCGGTGCCAGGAAACGCCAAACGTAATCCGAATAGTCCTGGTGCCCGCCCCAATGCCAAAACGTCAGCCTCGTTCATACCCACAAAACGCTTGTTCAACCACGCGCGACAATCATCGACTCCTTGCGGACTTACCAAACAGCGAATCATTGCCTGAACAGCAACGAAACCAGGGATCTTGAGCTCGTTCGACACCAGTTTAACGGCGGTCTGGCTCCGGTTGATAAACTCGTCGACACTGATCGAAGGCCATTCTTCCTTGCTGATAGTTTTTCCATTAGGAAGTGTAGTTGAGTCGCTATCAATCAGCTCTATTGTTATTGGATTCTGAGAGAACTCGCCCTCCACATCACCCATATCCTTT
>JAJRYU010000072.1 GCA_024275615.1 Planctomycetota bacterium | reverse complement strand
CTCACGAGAAAAGCACCGTCACATTCGCTGACGTGGCCGGGGTCGACGAGGCGAAAGCTGAGGTCTCCGAAGTTGTCGAGTTCTTGAAGCACCCGGGGAAGTTCGCTCGTTTGGGCGGCCGCACCCCAAGGGGAATGCTCCTCGTTGGTCCTCCTGGCACGGGTAAGACTTTGCTTGCCAAGGCCATCGCTGGCGAAGCTGAGGTGCCTTTTTACAGTATCTCGGGTTCAGACTTTGTCGAGATGTTTGTCGGTGTCGGCGCCTCTCGTGTGCGCGATCTATTCAAACAAGCCCGGGAGAATTCTCCTTGCATCATCTTTCTCGATGAAATTGATGCGGTTGGCCGCCGACGGGGTGCTGGCTTGGGTGGTGGACACGATGAACGCGAACAGACCCTCAATGCCATTCTTGTTGAGATGGACGGTTTTGAAACGGATACCGGTATCATTGTCATCGCTGCGACGAACCGTGTTGATGTCTTGGACGCCGCCTTGTTGCGGCCCGGTCGGTTTGACCGCCAAGTTAGCGTCGACCTTCCGGATGTGGGCGGTCGAGAGGCCATCCTTCGGGTTCATGGCCGTAAGGTACGCTTGCACCCAACCATTGATCTGGCAAAAATCGCCAGGGGAACCCCAGGATTCAGCGGTGCTGAACTTGAAGCCGTCATGAATGAAGGGGCCATTGTTGCCACTTTGGCCCAAAAGGACTACGTCTTCGAAGAGGACCTAGAAGAAGCCCGCGATCGAGTCCGCTGGGGCCGGGCCAAGACCAGCCGCATCATGGATGACCATGAACAAAGAGTGACGGCCTACCATGAAGCTGGGCACACTTTGATCGCGCTCCTGACTCCGGGTGCTGATCCCATTCACAAAGTCACGATCGTGCCCCGCGGGCAAGCCTTGGGCGCCACCATGTATCTCCCCGAGAAAGACTCCTACAGCATCACCGTTGGCAAGGCCACGACCCATCTGAAGATTTGCTTTGGTGGGCGTGTCGCCGAGGAACTCTTCTTTGACGACTATACCTCCGGGGCTTCCAACGACATCAAGCAGGCTACGGGGATTGCTCGGAGCATGGTTCGCGAATGGGGCATGAGTGACAATATCGGCCCGATTAGCTATCAGGAAAGTCAAGACACCGTCTTCATTGGCAGAGACTTGGGGCGCCAAGCTCACTTCAGTGAATCGACAATCGAAGCGATCGATGCCGAAGTCAAGCGTATCGTTTCGGAAGCTTATAAGGCCACCAAAGAAGCGCTTTCTGAGCACAAGGACCAGCTCGTTCTCATTGCCGAAGCCTTGTTGGAATACGAAGTGCTCACACGGGCAGAAGTCGAAGGTTTGATGGCTGGGGAAACCGTGGACGTTGTGCGCGCGCGAATCGCTGCCAATCGCGTGGCCTTGGAACCAGTCGGCGATGAAACGCCTCTCAGCCAACCCACTGTGACACCTTCATCGGAACCGGAGCCCAAACTACCCCCAGGATTGGCCGGCGAAGGAGCCTGATGTTTGGAGCGGGCACCTTGCGGCTAAGGTCGGGGGAATTGTGCCTGGACTCTGGCACGCTTGTGGCCGGTATCCTCAATGTCACCCCAGACTCGTTTTCGGATGGTGGACGCTTTCTTGAGCCACAAAGAGCCATCGATCGCGCCTTAGAAATGGTGTCCGAAGGAGCCGATCTGATTGACGTTGGTGCCTGTTCAACGAGACCAGGCGCCGAGGCTGTGGGGCCGAAAGAAGAACTTGGTCGCCTGCTCCCAGTTGTCGAGAAGCTCGCGAGAAGCCTGACAGTGCCGCTCTCGATCGATACCTACCACGCCAGCGTGTTCCGCGCCTGCTACGACGCCGGAGCCGAGATCTTGAATGATGTCACGGCTTTCCGCGGCGACAGCGCCATGGCGCCGTTCATTGGCGACTCCGGGGCTCCTGCCATCCTCATGCATATGCAAGGTGACCCCCAGACCATGCAAGAAGATCCTCAATATGAGGATGTCGTCCTGGATATAAAGCGCTTCTTCAGCAAAGTCATGGAACGCGCCGAAAGATTCGGTGTATCATGGTCCCAGACCGTTCTCGATCCGGGCATTGGCTTCGGCAAAACTCTTGAGCAGAATACCCAGATCCTGCGAAGAATCGACGAATTTCATGAACTTGACCGACCATTGCTCGTCGGTACGTCGCGCAAGAGTTTTTTGGGGAAGATCCTCGAGCGAGAGGACCCCATGGGACGAGAACACGCGACGGTGGCTACGACGGCCTATCTGTTTTGGAATCAAGTCCAGATCGTCCGCGTCCACGACGTCAGAGCAAACGTCGACGCGCTACGAATTTTGGCTCAGCTCAGGAACGAAACGAAGAATCGGTGACTGACACGGCGCACACAATCGCAGAGATCGCCATTCTTGCGATAATTTATTATGGCTTCATCCGCCATTTGGAAACGACACGAGGCGGCGGTCTTCTTGCCGGATTCATCGTCCTCATGATTACTGCTGTTGTCGCTTTCTCGGTTGTCCTCAAGCAGTTCGATTTGCCCAGAATCAGATGGATTGCCAACGCGGCCTTGCCAGCTTTGGGGGTTGCCCTCCTAGTCATTTTCCAACCTGAATTGCGTCTCGCTATTTCTCGCATCGGTAACATTCCCTTGGTACGTGTCATTGAGAGATTTTTTGGCAAACGGGAGCCGATTCAAAGGGAAAGGGCTATTAAGGCCATTGTGACGGCGTGCGGTCGGATGGCGAATGCCTACACCGGAGCGTTGATCGTCGTTGAGCGCCGCGAGGGCATTGATGGGTTCCGGTCATCGGGCGTGCGGGTGAATGCTGACACCACGTCTCGATTGCTGGAAAACATTTTTTACAAGGGCGCACCTCTTCACGATGGGGCGGTTCTTATCATTGGCGGCCGGGTGATGTATGCCGCTTGCCACTTGCCAGCGCCTTCCGGCGAGAACGTCGGTATTAGTCACAACCTGGGGACGAGACATCGTGCAGCCCTAGGTCTCTCTGAACAATCTGACGCCATGGTTGTTGTCGTCTCGGAGGAGACCGGCCGCATCTCCATTGCTCATCGAGGCAAACTCAAGCTGGGCGTTGACGCTGAAGAATTGAAAAGAGCGATTTCTGAAGGAATCTCAGTTCAGTTCGAAGCCTTGGAGAAGAAGAAAACACTGGAGCATTCTGCTGCCGCAATCAGTGACGACGTAGAGGTCAGCGCCGACGCCAGTACCAGCGACGTCGAGGAGAATGACGGCGTTGCGGAGCTAGACAAATGAACGCCGTGAAGTCGTTTTTGAAATCGTTCTTCACAGAACACTTGATGGGCAAATTCATTGCCGTTTTTTTTGCGAGTGTCACGGTTTTCCTCATTGATCGCGACATCGCCAGTACCACAGTGTGGGAAAACAAACGGATTACCGTCCTAAGAGCGAGTGAAGATATCTCCTCAAGCGCAGAAGATGTGCGCATCTTGGTGGAGACAGATCGCCGCGTGTGGATCGATGGTCTGCCGCCAGATGTTCCGATGAAAGTCTCAGGTCCAAAAAACCTTGAGGAAGAATTCCGCCGAGATCCTGTGATTCGTGTATTCGTTCGCCAAGAGCAGGTGCCCACTAATGATCCCGGGCAGAATGCTCCAGAGATCTTGCTCAACGAATCGAATTTCTCGACAAAATTTGCTGGAGTAACCGCCCTCCCCCTGGGCGATTTTAAGGTCAAGGTCGATGAGATCATCACTGTCGACAATGTGCCTGTTGAGCTTGCGGTTTTGGACAACCTGCCACAGGGTCGGGTTGTAGATGAAGAGAAGTGTCGTCTTGAGCCGGCCACAGTGAGCATCATCGGGCCGCGCCACTTGGTCTTGAATTACAAGGCGAATGCAAAGCTCAAAGTTGAACCACGCACGCGAGACACGCTTCAAGACGGCAAGACATATCCATTGAGGATTGATCCTGAAGTGGGGGCAAGCCGATGGGTGAAGTTTGCGAATTCTGAAGAAACGCCCCGAGTTTTCTTAGCACTCAAGCAGGCGAAACCCGCTTCTTTGGAATTGGGAACCATGAAGATCTTCTGGGCGCTGACGGAAGCCGTCCGCAAGCAGTTGATTGAAAAACAAGTGATGCTGAATGTCACGCTCAACTTCAAGGATGTTCAAGTGACTCTCTTTGGTCCTGAGGACCTCATTGAGTCTCTGCGGTCCGCAGGCAAGATCAATGCCTTGAGGCAGTCCATTCGAGTCTTCGCCGACCCCAACAAACAGATCAGCGACAATCTCTCAGGCCAAAAGGACTTCGATCTTCCCCTTGAGGCGATTGGTGTTCCCAGGGGACTGACCTACAAGCTCTTCCCAATACAAGTTCATGTGACGATTCGCCGCAAGAGCCCCGACAACAAATAGACATCTGGAAACGACACCGTGCACGCAAGACGCTATTTTGGAACAGACGGAATCAGGGACTTGGCCAACAGCGGCAGCCTGACTCCCGACATGGTACTGCGGATTGGTCATGCCATTGGTAGGGTGACCTACGAGAGCCATAGTGGCGCCGGGCGCCCCAAGATTCTTGTTGTCAGGGATACCCGGGTATCCGGACCAATGATCCAAGGTATCTTGGTGGGTGCCATCATGGCACACGGTGTCGATATCTATGATGGTGGTGTTCTCCCGACTCCAGCGGCGGCTCTTCTGGTGCGCCGTGAGGCTTTTGACTTGGGCATCGTCGTTTCTGCATCCCACAACGCCATGCCTGACAATGGCATCAAGATTTTTGGTGCCGATGGTAGGAAGCTCTCAGACGACACCGAGATCCGCATCGAGAAGTTCATCGATCTGGGCGGGAGTCGTGATGTCAATTTCACTGGCGGCGAGATCGGTCGGCAAGTTGACTTTAGTGAGGGGTTGGAGATCTATCGGACCGCGATGGTCAAGGAGCTTTTTGCCGATCTTGATCTAAGCGGCAGAAAGATTGTCCTCGATTGTTCCAACGGCTCTGGAAGTGTCGTTTCTGCCAGCATCCTCGAAGGTTTGGGCGCCGAAGTTATCGCCCTCCACGATCAGCCAACCGGCCTCAATATCAACGATGAGGCCGGTGTGTTCTTTGTTGAGCGGCTTGGCCAGATTGTTCAAGACAATGGAGCGATCTTTGGCATGGCCTTGGACGGCGATGCTGACCGCGTCCTCATGGTTGACGAACTTGGCGAGGTCCAAGACGGCGACCGTATCTTGGCTATTCTCGCTCAACGATTGGACGAAGACAATCGCCAGCTTGTTGCCACGGTCATGAGCAATATGGGGCTCAAAGTCCTATTGAAGTCTCTCGATATCACAATGTTTCAGACTCCGGTGGGCGATCGCTACGTTGCCGAACAAATGGAAAGCAGTGGGGCTCGCGTGGGCGGCGAACAAAGTGGCCATATCATTTTTCATAATGACGATGGTTGGTTTGGGGACGGCGTCTTCACGGCGCTGCAAGTGGCGCGGGTGAGCATTCAGGAGAACAAACCGCTTTCACGCCTGGCTGCTGCCATGGAGCGTTTCCCGCAGATCCTCAAGAATGTGACTGTCTAGGAGAAGCCACCAATTTCGGAAATCACTGCTGTCCAAGACGCCATCCGCAAATCCCAACTCAAACTTGGTGATGAAGGACGTATCCTAGTGCGCTACTCCGGGACGGAAATGCTGGCCCGAGTCATGGTGGAAGGTAGGGATCAAGACATGATCAACATCATCACTGACGACATTGCAGCCGTGTTGGTCAAGGAAATCGGCTAACCACTCCAAGCAGAACAGGGGAATCCGCAAGGCATGCCCTGATGCCCTTCTGCGGTACCCCTCAACGACTACACTCTGAATTCGGTATCCTTCCATCGAACTTGAGTTGTCATGAACGAGACGGTTTCACCACAAATGCGCGCCTGGGCCGAGGTTGATTTGGGCAGCGTTTCTCGAAACGCCAAACGCATTCAAGATCTGAATCCCGGCATGGCCTTGATCGGTGTGATCAAGGCTGACGCCTACGGCCACGGTGCGGTTCCCATTGCCCGGACTCTTGAGCGAGCGGGAGCCATCATGGTGGGGGTCGGTGATTCCAGAGAAGCGATCGAACTGATCCACGCTGGCATCAACCTCCCCATTCTCGTTCTCGGGGCCATCGTTGATGGCGAGATGGATACTGTCATTGCCAATGACATCAGGAGTACGGTGCACTCGCGGGATCGCATGTTGCTTTTGGCCGCCGAAGCAAACCGGCAAGGCCGTGTTCATCGGGTTCACCTGAAAGTCGATTCCGGTATGGCTAGGTTAGGGATGCTCCCGGATCGCGCCGTGGAGGTGGCGCAACTGATTCATCGCAACCCCAATCTTGAATTGGAGGGGCTGTGTACCCATTTCGCCAACCCTCATCTTGACCATGTCGGCATGACCAATGATCAACTGGTCATCTTCCGCAAGGTCCATCAGGAGATCGTCAACCTCTGTGGTCCCATTCCCATAGTGCACAGCAAGAATACTGCCGCGAGCTGGAATCCCGATGTCGACAACGACACGGGCACAGCCATTCGTCCGGGCGCTGCCCTCTACGGCATACCAGGGCCAACTCGCAAGCCCTATCCCTTTGAGCATGCCATGACCCTGAAGACG
Organism: Planctomycetota bacterium; assembly: GCA_024275615.1. Lineage (GTDB taxonomy): Bacteria > Planctomycetota > DRQF01 > S139-23. Next base: position 18,311 of record JAJRYU010000072.1, on the reverse strand, counting down.
CAGGTGATCTTCCTCAAAGACGTCCCTGTGGGCACGGCCGTCGGCTATCGAGGTGAGTTTGTGACAAAACGCCCTTCTCGTCTGGCGACAATTCCTTTGGGATATAACGACGGGCTTCCCCTGGGGGCCCACCGTGGCGGCTACACCATCATCGCCGAAAAACAGGCCCCCATCTGCGGCGAAGTCTCCATGGACTACACGACTTTAGATGTGACGGATGTGCCTGGCTGCCGCGTGGGATCTGAGGTGGTCGTTTTTGGGCGCGGTGATCAGGGGGAATTAACCTTAGTGGAACTGGCCAAATTGAGCGGAACTTCCAACTATGCCGTTACTTGTGGAATCGGAAAGAGAGTCCATCGAGTTTATGTAACCCGTTGTCACGCAAGCAATAACGACCTAAGTCCGCAGCGGCTGGCCACAGAAACCTAAAACATTCTCATGGCTCATGGGCATTTCTTCCTTACCCAGCGTATCGGGGTATGAACATGCATTCTGGCGTCCGCCCTAGACGGACGCTATTGTTTGTGAGGACCCGAGGGACTGCATGAAGCGTCGGTACTTTTACTTCTTGACTCTGATCTTCCTGAGCGGACTCTTCGCTCTGGATTACTATACCGCGCGCGCAACGCCCCAGCTTGAACGCCTCTTACGGCAAGAGATGAAAAGAGTCTTGAGAGCTCAGTCGTCCGCCCGGGTCCGCATTGTCAGTCTGACACAGGTTGAGATCACAGATATTGAGATCTCCCGAGATCCTTCCTCGGATGAACACATCCTAACTTGTGATTCAGTCCTGGTTACTCTGGATTGGTTTAGCCTGCTCCGGGGTTCGGTGAAGATCAAGGAACTCAAGTTCACTGAGCCCGAGTTGCACCTGTTTTGGGAAGATGGCGAGCTCAGTCTTTCCCGAGTTTTTGCCACCCAAGACAACGATGACATGGGGTCCACTGTGATCCCCCATATTTCAGTCGAAGGACTCGTGGTCAACTTCCACAATGCCCCCTTTTGGGCCCAGGAATCGGTGACGATCGGCGGCGTTGACATTCACATTTCGCCGAACATTCTCAAGTCATACCCCTATCGCCTCGCGGGAAAAATCGATGACGCGGCCTTCGGGCGTTTTGACCTCGAAGGTGCGTTTGGCGGTGCCAAGATTCGCGGCAAGATTGAGCATGATTCTTTCCGCCTGGAACCAGCCGTCCTTAATCACCTGCATGAGCCGCTTCGCACTCAGTTGTCGAAAGTAACATTGGACGGTGGTTCCATTGCTCTCAAAGTCTCTTTCGAAGCTGAAGATGTCCTTGATCGCATCAACTATCTTGCGGTTGCCGACGTCAGCAACGTCGCTGTGGGTTATCGAGATTGGCCCATTGGCATCACCGAATTGAGTGGTCGCTTGGAACTCCAAGATTTGCGCATCGACTCAACGGATCTCAAATTCAAACTTGCTGGCGCACAAGTCCGTGTCAAGAGTGCCGAGGTCGATCTTGGGGGCGTTGATACAGAGTTCAGGATCAACGGGCGCATGACCAAGTTGCATGTTGACGAAAAGTTCATCAACGACCTCGAGGAGTTGCGAGTCCCGCCCTTTGACGACGTATCCGAAGCTCTCGAAGCTCTTGGCGCTCATGGCGACGTTGATGTTGCGTTTGACTTGACACAGGACTCGGACGACGATTTTGACGGTGTGAAGGTGGAGATCGTGGCTGAATTTCGGGAAGCCGACCTCATGTATCGCGGTTTCTATGACAAAAACCACGAAAGAGTGGGCTATCCCTATCCTCTCCGCAAAGTTGTTGGCAGCGTTCATATTGGCAACAACGGCTTAGAGTTTAGAGATCTCCGTTCGACGGTGCGGTCTCCTGACTTGATCGCTAACGGAACCGTTTCTTATGGCCAGGCCGCCTTTGGGTACGACATCGATATTCGTGGTTTCGATGTTCGACTGGACGAAAAAGTTCGACAGACCCTACCGCCAGATGAAAGAGAGATATTCGATAGTTACTCCCCATCAGGCCCAGTTGATTTCTCGTTGAAGATCAATCGACCAGGCGGGCGACAAGGGTCTCCTGACTTGTTGCTCGACGTCAACCTCAAAGGCTGCACGGCGGTGCCTCAGCTTTTTCCTTATCGTCTGGAAGATCTTCGAGGGCACCTCATTTTTGGCGATGTTGCGGGCACCAAGATTCGCGGCGTGACGGCACGCCACGACGTGGCGCGATTCAATGTCGAAGGTCTGCTCGATCATCGACATGAAGCTCATATCGATGACCCTGCATACGATCTCGAAATCAAGGTCGAAGATCTCCAAGTCAATGACGATCTGCTCACAGGTTTGAGCGCAGAATTCCCCGACATCGCCTCGGAGCTGCGACGCTACGATTTTTCCGGCACTGTCGATTTCAATTGCTCAATTACTTCGCGTGGTGAAGGCGAACAGAATACTTACCAGGCCGATCTTAAGGGCCTCAGTTTCTGTTATGAGAAGTTTCCCAATGCCACATGTACCGATCTCGTCGGCCAAGTCCTCGTGCAAGGGAACCGGCTGGAATTCAACCGAACGACGTTCCAGCTGTCCAACAACGAGATGGAAGCGGCTGGATGGCTCAATATCGGCGAAGAACTGGGCCACGATATTCGAATCAGCAGCAAAGACTTTGCCATTACCGAACAAGCGATTCGGATCGCCATTGATGCGGCACCTTCGGTCAGAGAGATTGACGACGTACTCGATATAACCGGCAGCGTGAGCCTCTCGTTGCGGCTCAGATCGGGACCGGAAGGGGAGTTGTTTCGGACCAGCCTGACGGCTCAAGGTCTCACCATTGCAGTTCCCGACTATAAAGTCGCGGCTGAGCGCGTGTACGGCACGATGACCATTGAAGGCGACGACATTGACTTCGAAGGTTGGACCGGTGTTATTCCGTACGCCCAGGTCGGACCGGACGCCCCGGAGCTGGTCTTCAGTGTCAATAGTGGTCACTACCGCGTCAAAGACGATGGCGGGCTACTCAACCTTCACCACATCGGATTCGCCAATTTGGTGCTCGACGAGAGGTTGTGGCAAAAGTTGCCTGAGGAGATTGCTCTTGAACTTGAAGACTGGAAACTCGAAGGCAGCCTAAGTGGCCGGATCGACAGCCTCTTGTTCGCTGGCGACAAAGTGCGTTTTCGCGGTCAGATTGAGCCGAACAATGTTCGTATGGATCCCGGCGTGCCCTTTGAACTCAATCATGGCACCATTTTCATCGAAGATGCCCGTGCTGACGACAATGGCTTTGATCTCGAAGGACGGTTGGAAGATTCAGATCTTTTGATCCAAGGTTTCCCGGTGACATCAAGTTCGGCGATCTTCCAGCTCGATCATAATTCCTTCGCGTTCCGGAACTTTGCTGGCGACTGCTTGGATGGCAAAATCAATCCGCGCCAGAGCTATTTTGTTTTGGACCATGGGGACACCGGATACTTCGAGTCTTCTTTGTCTCTCAAGAAACTGGATCTATCGAGGTTTGCAAAAGTCATGGGCGGATCTGCAGATGACGTCATTGGCAAGGCCGACGGCTGGGCCCACATGGAAGGAATTCTGGCGGACCACGCCACCTTCAAGGGTGAGGGCGAAATCTGGTTTACAGGAGAAAAACTCTACGACCTTCCGGTGCTTGCCAGCATTCTCCAATTCGTCAATTTTGATTTCCTAATTCGGGGCGGCGGGCAAGAACAACTTGCTCACTTCAATGCCAAGATTGAAAACGAGAAGATCCTCATTGAGAACGCTCGCTTCGAAGGTCCTGGCATTGCTCTCGATGGTGGTGGTGTCGTCGGTTTTGACGGCGTTGCGCAACTGGAGTTCACGCCAACAATCATCAAGTTGTTGGACGGAATTCCTGTTCTGGGCGACATAGTCAACGTTGTGACTGGTTTTCTGGTTAGCAAGATCAAGGTGACGGGGCCGATGGAAGACCTTCGCGCCGACGGCGATAATTATCTCACAGAACTTCTGCCTGGAGAAAAGGACACGGGCCGCCGTCTCAAGACAAGGCCACTCAAAGTGGACAATCGTAAGTGACATACAAAAACTATTGCGTAATCATGGCTGGAGGATCTGGCCAACGATTCTGGCCCGCGAGCCGCAAGGCACTTCCCAAACAACTTTTGTCCATCGAACCTAACGTGACATTGATTCAGGCGACTCTCGCTCGGGTCCCCAAGAATGTAGGGCCTGAGCAAACCCTCATCGTCACCAACGCTTCACAAGTCGAAGCTCTGAAACTGCAAGTCGACTTGCCGGATGAGAACATCATTGCTGAGCCCGCAGGGCGCGACACTGCGCCCTGCATCGGTCTTGCCGCGAAGATCATCAACCACAGGGCACCCGATGCTACTATGGCGGTCATGGCTGCTGACCATGTCATTACCCCAACACATCTATTTCAAGCCGACCTTTCTCAAGCGATGGAATTTGCCGCCCGGAAAGACGCCATCGTCACCCTCGGAATTCAGCCAACGGAGGCGGCCACAGGATACGGATACATCCATCTAGGTGAAGAGGTGGAATCATCTCTACATCGAATAAGCGCCTTCCACGAGAAACCGGCGAAATCTCAAGCACAGCAGTACTTGGCCGCCGGTGATTATCTTTGGAATAGCGGCATCTTCATTTGGCCATGCCAGAGGATTCTGGCTGAGATCGACAGGCATATTCCAGATCTCGCTCAAGGGCTGGACCTCTTGGCGCCAGTCATCGACACACAGGAATTCGGCGAGCACTTAGAAGACATTTTCCCTCGCCTGCCGAAAATCAGTATCGATGTTGGCGTCTTGGAACACGCCGCAGAAATTTATTGCGTTAAGGCTTCTTTTGATTGGGATGACGTCGGTTCTCTCGCTGCTTTAGCTCGGCATAACAAGCAAGATGCATTGCAGAACACCGTCCTTGGGGAGGTGGTTGTTGTTGATGCCAAACATTGCATTGCCGACAATCGTGCTGAAGGTTTACTTGCTCTTTTGGGGGTTGAAGACTTGATCGTTGTGCGCACCGCTGACGCCGTCTTGGTTGCCAAGCGCGGCCAAGAAGAAAAAGTGAAAGAGCTGGTGCAAAAGCTCGAAGCTGAAGCTAAGGACTCCTATCTCTAATGCATCGTATCTTGGCAATTGACTACGGCGATGTGCGCATTGGCATTGCCCTTTCTGACCCACTCGGTGTCATCGCAACCGGCCATTCCACCTATCGGCGTCAAGGCTTGCCCAGTGACCTTGAACATCTCACCGCAGTGATGGATGAAGAAGATGTGCAGGCGTGGGTGATCGGTTTACCACTCAACGCGGACGGTTCAGAAGGCGAGATGGTTGATAAAGCCGAGGCTTTCGCCCGCGCCCTTGCGGAACATTCCGGCCGCTCGTTTTCTTGGGCCGACGAGTCTTACAGTTCAATTGAGGCTGACGAGATTCTCAAGAACAAGTACCGTGATTGGAAAAAGCGTAAGAGTGAGCGTGACATGATTGCGGCCCAAGTCATTCTCAGGCACTTTCTTGAGTACGGGGCCACGACCCGACGCACATAGAAAAACGGAGTGCAGAAAAGGGGATCTGCACTCCGAGTGGCAAAGATGGCGCGAAAGAGAGTGCTGATTCAGGCTCTGAATTTGTCCTCTAACCCGCGCCGAGGGAAATTGTATTTGGCGGAATCCTTGGGGTTCCTGAAGGCAGTTTGGGCCAAAATTGGCGACGGAGTCCTTGACTACCGATTCTTGTTTCACCGTGTTTTCTGACCGGCGCCACCACTCAGGAACAGCTCAACGCTGCAACAACAACATCTCAACTGAGTGGCGCAAACACGCTGCTGTTTCGAGCAACGAATCAAGACGTTAGATTCTTTGCTAAGGACAAGTCAAGAAATCCAAATTCTTTCATTGAGGTTATTCATGGCGGCAAGAAATACTGGGCAGCACACCCTGTGGCGAATGGTTGCTGGTTCTTTTTTCTATTTGGCTTTCTTGGCCCCTCTATGGGCCCATCCTGGCCATGAAGGGCATGTCCGAGATGGCGGCATAGGCCACTATTTCGGCGAATCGAGCCATCTTGCTGAGTTGGTGACGGCCATCGTTTTTGTCTTGCTGGCCCATGGGTTTGCCGCTGCCAGGCGGCGTAGTCGATGATGTCGCCCTGGGACATCTGTTTCCCAAAGAGCGACTTTTTGCTGTGAAGATGATAAAAGACACGGGAAGTGTTCCCAGGGCCCTCTGTCAGAGTCTTGAACGCTGGTCCTCATTCTTGCCTGTTTTGAGAAAGTTAATCGGAGTCAGAAGATGTCGATGCTGAAAAAAACTCTTAGTGTGTTTACCGTGATCCTTGTTGTTGGTGTCCTGGGTGCGGCGATTCAAAAAGGCGGAGCCAATGACGTTAAGTCAAAGACCGTCTCCACATTGGACGGTTCCCTGGCAAGTTTTGGAGTCAAAGTCGGCTCGAACATTATTGTCTTGGATAGCGCCAATCAGGCTGGCAAGGAGACCAGCATGATTTTCACGGTCACCGGTGTTCATGGCTGGCATGTCAAGGCGTCCTTGCCCGGCAAGATGAAGTTCAGAGGTAAGAATCAATTTGTGATCAATCTGGAAGACGTCTCATTTCAGATAGTCAACAGCAAGTAATTCACTGAGCAGGTTACCTCTGCCCCATGTACTTGATGGCGTGGATTTCGTCCCGCCAGATTGGGAAGTCCGTCAATAGGTCGATGATGTGTTGGGCTTCACGAGGGTAGAGGTGGCCGTCAGCGAGAGCAGCTTCAGTTCGCTGCCTCAGAGTGTCCAAGGCGATGGGACTCAATCGTCTTTGATCGAGTTGAGTCTTAGCGGCATCCAGTTTTTCACGCAGAGTCGACTGAAGATCCTTGGGAAGAAAGCTCGCCTTTTCCGCCAATTGCCCCTCGATGAACGCCAAGCGCTCTTGCCTTTGGGTCCGAATCAAAGCGCGACAACCAAATTTTCCAGCCACCAAAGCCAGTCCAATCATGAAGAAAATGAGCAAGAACCTTGTGCGTGTCATGGGGGCAGCTTGCGGTGACCGGACCAGAGCCGCAAGATGTATTCCTTCACCAGTTTAGGGCGTTGGGGTGGGACATTCCCCCTGCTATAATCCGGTGATTCTTTTGGTACGAGCAATGGGGTTTTCCCTAAGGCCCGATCAAATAAGGCTTTAGGCGCAAGGTAGGGTTTCTGCGCCTCAGCCTCGTTCATTAACAAACCCAACAGATCTCGCGATTGGCTAGCTCTCGCTGGGAATTCGCCCGCATCTTTGTCCGTGGTCTCATCCGTTGTGAACGGATTACGGCAAGAAAAGGGAGTTCTCGGCCCGAGGTGAATCGTCGCGGGTAGCTCCAAGTCTGACCCCAATGAGGACAGGCGGAGCGCATCGGACATTGAAAGGAAACGACCGATGAGTGAGACCATGCCTAAAAAGAGCGACGTGATTGCTGAGTACAAGACTCACGACGGTGATACGGGTTCCCCAGAAGTGCAAATTGCCCTTTTGACCACCCGCATCTCCCACCTCACGGAGCACCTGAAAATCCACAAGAAGGACAATACCTCGCGCCGCGGCCTGCTGAAATTGGTTGGCACGCGCTCGAAGTTGCTGCGCTACCTGTGGCGTAAAGACCCGACTCGCCACGACGCCGTCGTTGGCCAACTCGGGATCCGTTCGCATGCTCGTAGGTAAGGCAACGGGCTTTCGGCCCTTGTCCTCAGAGAGAAATATATGAAAACAATAACCGTTCAAATGGAGCTTGGTGGCCGGACATTCAGTCTGGAAACGGGCTACCTGGCCAAACAAGCCGCTGGCAGCGTCGTCGGATCCTTCGGCGACACAAAGGCCTTTTCTTCCGTCTGTCATTCCGACCCCCGTCCCGGTCTTGACTTTTTTCCGTTGAGTGTTGATTACCGCGAGAAACTCCAAGCGGCTGGCAAGTTTCCTGGCGGGTTCATGAAACGCGAAGGTCGCCCAAGCACCAAAGAAATCTTGACCTGTCGCTTGACCGACCGTCCTGTTCGTCCCATGTGGCCAGAGGGCTACAAAGATGAGATTCAGGTCTGCTCATTTGTTGTGCAGATCGACCGGGAGAATGATCCCGACATCGTTTCAATGAATGCCTCCTTCGCCGCCTTGCACATTGCCGACTTGCCATTTCAGGGCCCTATGGGTGCTGTTCGTGTCGGTCGTTTTGAAGGCAAGTTGGTGGTCAATCCCACAGACGCCGAGCGCGCAGAAAGTGATCTGGAGATCATTTTCGCTGGCACCCGTGGGGCCATATCCATGGTTGAAGGCACTTGCGCTGAGATCAGCGAGTCTGATTTCCTTGACTGCATCGATTTTGCTCATGGCCACATCAAGAAGATTTGCGGCTTGATGGATGAGCTGCTGAAGAAGACAGGCACAGTCAAAACACCCTATGTCCCCAAGGAGTCCAATCGCCACTCGATCTATGATCAGATCATGGAAAGCGGCGAGTACGATGCGAGACTCAAGAAGGCGCTTTTGACCGAAGGCAAACACGAGCGTGGTGCCGCTGTCAAAGCTGTTCGGTCTGAAGTGATCGCCGCTTTGGTGGCCGATGACGACGAAGAAGCCGCAGCCAAGACCAGCGCCATCAAGAGTGCTTGGCACGATTTGGAATCGAAGATCGTGCGCAACATGCTGCTCGATGGTAAGCGCGTTGATGGCCGTGGGCTAAGAGACATTCGTCCCATTGAGATTGTCGCTGGCTGGCAGCCTCGTCTCCATGGTTCTGCTGTCTTTACCCGAGGAGAAACACAGGCCTTGGTCGTTTGTACCTTGGGAACTCTGAAGGACCAGCAGATCGTTGATGGTTTGGCCGAAGAGTACTCCAAGAAATTCGACTTCCAATACAACTTCCCGCCCTATTGCGTCGGCGAAGTAAAGCCGATCCGGGGCGTTTCTCGCCGCGAAATCGGCCATGGAAACTTGGCCGAACGTGCGCTCATGGGTGTCTTGCCTGAGCCCATCGATTTCCCATACACCATTCGTCTCATTTCTGACATCTTGGAAAGCAACGGCTCATCCTCGATGGCCAGTGTTTGCGGCGGTACATTGGCGATGATGGATGCTGGTGTGCCCCTGAAGCAACCCGTGGCCGGAATCGCCATGGGTTTGCTCAAAGATGGCGACAAGGTTTCCATCCTCTCCGACATTCTTGGTTCTGAAGATCACCATGGTGACATGGACTTCAAGGTTGCCGGTACCGGACGCGGTATCACAGCTGTCCAAATGGACATCAAGATCATGGGTGTTTCCAAGGAGATCATGGGCCAAGCTCTTGAGCAAGCCCTTGAAGGTCGCATGCACATCTTGAAGTGCATGATGAAAACACTGGATCGTCCTGCCGCTTCCATCTCCGAGTTCGCTCCGCGCTTACTGTTGATGAAAGTGCCAGTCGAGAAAATCGGTCTGATCATTGGGCCTGGTGGCAAGACCATCAAGCGCATCCAAGAGGAGACCGGCGCCAAGGTTGAGATCGAAGATGATGGATCGGTGCATATCTCCGGTTTGGAAGCTCTCGGAGCAGAAGAAGCTCAGCGCCAAATCCAGATGTTGATCGCTGAAGTTGAGATCGGCGCGATTTATCATGCCAAGGTCGTTTCGATCAAAGACTTTGGTTGTTTCGTTGAAGTCTTGCCAGGCCAAGAAGGTCTGGTACACGTTTCTGAATTGTCCAACGAATTCGTCTCCAATGTTGGTGACGTTGTGAAGATGGGTGACTACATTGACGTGAAAGTGATTGCACGGGACGAACAGGACCGCATCAAGTTGAGCCGCAAGGCCGTCTTGCAAGACAAGAAGAACTAGAGGCGACAAAAGGCCTCCAGTTTCGGTGATCGAGTTCGGGCGGCGTCGTTGATTCAATGACAGCCGCCCGTTCTATTTTGCAACCAGGAAACGGAAACACAGACGATGGCGCACGACAAGAAGCCCAGCACAGCTGATCTTGAGGCACAGATTCCTCATTGGGAAAAGATCAAAGACCTTATTGACCAATGTCTCGACATAACTCTGAATCATCGCCAGAGCGGCCATCCTGGTGGCAGTCGAAGCAAAGTCTACCCGATGATCATGACCACACTTTCTGGTGCCATGCGTTGGGATATTCGCAATCCGGAGAAACGCTTCGCTGACCGTTTTATCTTGGTTGCTGGGCACACCAACCCCATGGTCTACTGCACGCTTGCCGTTTTCAACGAGGCTTTGCGTACCCGCCACAAGAAAACGGGCGACGCCAAGTATCTAGTTACTAACGAAGCAGAGTTTGCGCTATATCCGGAGGATCTCCTGACTTTGAGGCGGCGAGGTGGGCTCCCTGGCCATGCCGAAATGGAAGGGAAGACACTGTTCTTCAAATCGAATACGGGGCCAACGGGGCACGGAAGCCCCGTTGCTCTCGGTCAAGCCATGGCCTTGAAACGTGCTGGCGTAGGCGAAGTCAAGGTGTTTGCTTTCGAGGGCGAAGGGGGACACACCGCCGGAGCCATTCATGAAGTCAAAAACTCAGGCTGGGGCTTGGGGCTTGATAACTTGGTGTACGTTCTTGATTGGAACGATTACGGCATCGATAACCAAGCTGTTTCCGATGTTGTCCCAGGCAATCCACAAACTTGGTTCGAATCCTACGGTTGGAAAACGAAGGGCTCGACGAAGTTGGACGACTGGAACGACAAGATCAGCGCCTTTCACGAAGTTGTCTGGGGAGACAGCGAAGGTGCCCCCCGTTGTTTCTGGTACAAGTCTCGCAAAGGGCGTGGCTATGGCATCTATGACAACAAGTCTCACGGCGCCGCGCACAAACAGAACTCTGAAGGCTATTGGGCTACGAAGAAAGAGTTCGCTGAGAAGTATGGCGTCAAGTTCGAGAGCTTTGGCGAAGGCAAACCTTCATCCGCAGACGAAGCTAGGCGCCAAGCCGCCGTCAACCTTGAGCGAGTCATGGACGTCTTGCGGAATGATGAGGGACTTTTGAACTACCTCTCCGACCGCTTGGTTGAACTTGGTGATTCAGTTCCCACAGAGATCGACGGTTTCAAGTTTCCGACCATGGCGGACCCTCTGGCTGATCCGGCCATCATTGATATCGAAAACTACCCAGCCGCTGTGTTCGCCGAGCCTGGGACCAAGTCGCCCAACCGCGCCGGACTTGCGAGTTTTGGTGCCTACGTGAATTCCTATTGCAAAGAGAAGTATGGTCGCCCCCTTGTCTTGGCCTGTGCGGCCGACTTGGCAGATTCTACAAATATCTCTGGCTTTGCTAAGGACTTCGACGGCAAGCCTGGTTTCGGTTGGTATGACCGCAAGAAGAATCTCGACGGCGTTCTGTTGCCCCAGGAAATAACCGAGTTTGCCAATTCTGGTTTGATGTGCGGGCTGGCTTCGACCAATCTCTCCGAGAGCCCCTATGACAAGTGGATCGGTTTCATCGGTGCTTGCTCCACCTATGGTTCGTTCAGTTACTTGAAGTACGGGCCGATGCGACTCTTTAGTCAAACCGTCCAAGACAGTCAGATCAAGTTGGGCAAGGTGATCTGGGTGGCAGGGCACTCTGGCCCTGAAACGGCGGAAGATAGCCGCACCCATTTTGGCATTTTTGCTCCTGGTGTCACCCAGATGTTCCCAGACGGTCATGTCATCAACCTTCACCCTTATGACCACAACGAAGTTCCAGTGATGTTGGCGGCGGCACTCAAGGAAGATTGTGCCATCATCGCATTGCATCTGACACGGCCCGGTGTCGAGATCATGGACAGGGAAGCTTTGGGAGTCCCTTCTTACAAGGAAGCCGCCAAGGGTGCCTATGTCGCGCGCGACTTCAAGGAAGGGCAAGCCAAGCAGGGTGTTGTGATCGTTCAAGGAACGAGCCCGACTATGGGAATGATGGAAATCATTCGCGACGGTCAGCTCGAAAAAGACGGCCTCAACGTCAAGGTCGTCTTCGCCCCATCTCACGATCTCTTCATGCGTCAATCCCAGGAGTATCGTGATCAGGTTCTACCCGAATCTGAGTGGCAAGATGCCATGGTTGTCAGCAACGGTGCTAGGCGTACTCTCGGCGATTGGATTCCCAATAAGGTTTCAGCCGAGTATGCCGTCACGCCTGACTACGACAATGCGTGGCGAACCGGTGGCAGCCTCGACGAGATTCTTGACGAGTCTCACATGACCGCACCTTGGATCATGAAAGGTGTCAAACGCTTCGTTGATGATCAAAGCAAGCGCCATGACCGCTTGCGCGCAGGATTAACAGACTAGCCAACAAGGAAAACCAGAAGTCGACATTGATCTTCATGAATTCACGAGCCTGAAGGAATTTGTAACTTGCAGGTTGAAGAAGAGCTGGGAGCGCCGACGTCCCGTCGGCTCTTGGTTTCGAACGAGCACGGAGTGAGCAAGGAGAGGAGGGGCTGGTGCAATGCGAGGTGCCTTCATTCTGGGGTTGATTGCTGTCGTGACTTTCCTTTTCCTTTCTCAGGAAGATAACATCGAGGAAGAGCCAGGACTTTCTGAATCGGCGATTGTGGAATTCGTCGAAGAAGAAAGACCTCAGCGCCACACAAGTGGACAAACGCCACCCATCGCCAATGATCCGGCCCTTGAGCTAAGAGATCTTGGTACCACCAAGAACGCTACACTTTCACTCCATCCCTTCTTGGTTAGTGGCAAGGTCGTCAATGACGATGGCCGACCTGTCGCCGGTGCCATTGTCATATGCCAAGAACAGCGGCGAAGACGACACTCTGTCGCCCCGAGCTATACGGCTACAACTGATGAACAGGGACGCTATGTTGCTTATGGCGATTTCGATAATCGAGTCATCAAGGTCTCTGTCTTTCTCGAAGGTTTCATCGCAGAAAGCCGCATCGTTGAGAAAGGCAGTCGCAACATAGACTTCCAACTTGGCGCGCTTGGCCGATTGCGGGCGAAGATTGCTTTTCCGACGGATGGAAAACCCCCGGGGCTCTTTGTGAAACTCACAGGCGAAGACACGCGGCACGAAGAACTCCAACGCCTGGATTTCGACAGTGTTGTCGAGCTCGAAGCACCTTCGGGACGCTACACTCTGGCGATCCTCCAAGATCGCGTCTCTACTTCTCCGCTATTGGAACGCCGCGGTCTCCAACTCCTCAGCGGTTTGCTCCTTGATCTGGGCGAGTTGGCCATCGACAGCTCTGTCAGGAGAATTGAAGTGGCTGTCGACTTGAGCGAGTTTGGGGAAGAGCCCTCGCTCCTCGGGGAAATGCTTATCTTGAAGCCCGAGTCAGACGATGTCTTGGATCGACTGCGAGTCCATCTTTACGGCGAACCCATTGCTATCATGGTGAGAAGTCTCCCGGTGGACTTGAAGCTCGTCGTCTATGGTTGTCGTGTTGATCGAATGACCGTGTCGAACAAGAAGGTGGAATTGAAGTTGCGTCGGGGGCTGGCGATTGTGCCCGTCGTGCGCGGACTCAAGGGGTTGGATCGAAAGCTTCGGGTCAACGTTGAAATCCGAGACGTTGGCAAGAGGGAGAGAGTTCTGGCCATGACGGATTGGTACGACCTCACTGGAGTTGTGCCAACAATGTATCTCGCTCAAGGTGGCCGTTACCAACTCGAAGTCAGCATTGGAGTAGGAGATGATGGCGGCCTTTTCCTTGGTGATCGCGTCGCACTGAAGTCACCCACAAGAGTCTTGATTAGCAATAGCGACCAAGACTTGGTCATCGACGTTGATCCCGAATCGGCCCGAGCGGTTCTTCAGCGTCTGCGCACGCGATCGAACTACAAGTAGCTGGGACCATCGAGTCCTGTCGGCTCTTGGTCTTCTGCTTTGTTGGCTACTTCTTTCCACCCTATTTTACCTTGAGTCCCATCTCGATGAGTTTCTTGTCACGTTTGAGCTGCCGGAGTGATTCCTTTTCTTGTAGGTAGAGTTTGATCCTCTCGATGGCTGATTTTGCCTGCTTGGCGTTTTCCTTGTCTGAGTCTCGAAGGGCTTCCACCAAGACTTCGACGGCCTCGATTGTGAATTGCCGACCCAGCCAGTAAATGGCTGTCTTGCGCAATTCAACCTCGTCTTGCTTGTTGTCGCTCGTCGCCAGGACATCGCCGTAGAAGGGTAGGAGTTTCTCGCTATCCGAGAGGAGCCCGTGCCATGATCGGGCCCGCAGGATGACGTTGCACTTCTTATAGTCTTCAAGAACCAGCAAACGCTTCAACGTGGCGAACTGGTGGGCTTCTTCAACGATTTTCAGGTCTCCGATCTGCGATGCGTCCAACGTGGATGGGCCATTTGTCACCCAACGATCGAAGTACAGGGTTTGGTAGTCCTTGTCTTTCCGCAAGGATTTCGGTGTTGCGCCCTGGAACACGGCGGTGCACTTGAGATTTCTGACCCCGCGCAATTGCAAAGCGACAAGATCTTTTTCTTTCGGTTTCAGTCTTTTCAATGTTCCAAACGCCATAGCATCAATAGGGCCATCGAAATCTTCGATGAGTTGCCACAAGAAGTCCTTAGACTGAGAGCCTTTGAAACCGAGCAAGTAAACGAGCGGAGCCATAAATTCCCGCAATTTCTCATTCTTGCTGTGCTTGAGAATGAAGTTGCGGATGAGGGTTCCGTGTTCCTCCTCCGAGAGTTTTGTTTGGGACAGGAAAAGAACGCAGATGCGGCGGTGATGATCAGGTCTCATTCGCCACTGAGACTCTTCAATGTCTTGCAAGTATTGGCGCAAGTGTTGCGCCCGGATAGTCTTTTCTATTCCCTCAAAGACCTGATCAGGAAAAACTCCGATAAAACCGAATGGGTAAGCTGTTACGACTTTAACCAAGTCAATGAAGTTCTCTTGCGTCGCGCAAGCTAGAGCTAACTTGAGTGGTTGACTTCGGGCAACAAACCCGTTGTTCTGACGGAGATTTCTCTTGGGGTTCCTCAAGAGGATGGAACGGCTAAGCACAGCGTTCTTTCCTTGTAGACATAGTTCTTCAATGCGCGTATTTGCCCTGCTCCAAAGCAGGGCGCCAGCCATTTCCCAAAGGACCTTTGGGTTGTGAGCAAGCACAAAATCGATGCTTGCCCTAGCGCGTTTGTCGGCTTGGCGAACAGTTGTGGGGTTGGTCGGACGCCTCCCTGTTTTTTCCATTTGGAAAACGTTTTCAAGTACTTCTCTTGCCAGCTCATCACTGATCGCTTGGCGCGCGTTGGCAATGGTCGCGAGTTTCCTTGATGGTCGAGGTTCACGATCAAAGCGCTCAAGAAGCAGAGCATCAGGAACGACCTGGCCGATCTTGAGAGCTGCCCCGGCGGCGGCGAGCTTTAGCTTCGAATCCGCAAGCCCAGAGTCAACGATCTTGCCCCAGGACTTGTCGGCCTTCGTGGTTGCCAGGAGGATTCTCTTCTTCACCCACTGGGACGAGCTCTCATAGAGTTTGACCACCGCGCTGTTTTCTTTGTTTTCTCGACGTCGACTGATCCACAGAGCTACAGCGTTGGCTGCGATGTAATAGTCTTCACCCTTTTCGATCACCTCTAAGAGGATGACATCTACTTCGGCGTGGTTCTTCAAGAATTCGAAGCGGAGCGAGTTTATGCCGATATCTTGTCTTGAGCGGTTGGGAGTGAAGCAACAACGCCTCGCCGCAGCGACGAGAACTTCGGCGATTCCTGACAGTCCCCTCGTTTTCTTGTCACCGAAAGATTGCAGTCGTTCGAGTGCAGCGCTGACGACGGCAATATCGTTGTTTTGCAAGAGTTCCGCCAAGTGAGGCCGGAGATTGTCGAAGCTTAGGTAGCAAAGCGAAGAGGCACCGATTTGGCGTTTGACCACATGATTGGACTGGCAAAGTGCAACAATAAGGGGCGCAAACGCATCGCGCTCTAGGCGAGATTCAAGTGCATCAAGGACATTACTCATGCCAGTCACGTTTAGCTTTGGAATGGCGGCGGCGAGAGCGGCATCGGAATCAGGTCCCAACTCAAAAATGAGATCTTGAACCTGCAGACCTGCGGGACCTTTGAGGTCGTTCGTTTCCAAGACCCTGAGCATGTCCATGATGGCATCTGGCTCTTGCTCATTGTCTCCTCGTGGTGTTCCCAAAGCCGCCAGCCAACGTTGGGCCCAGAGGCTAGCCGGGCCTTGATCTGCGGACAGTTTGGCCGCGAGTGCCCGAGCCTTCTGGATTTGGCCGGCGCGCACCAAGAGTCCTACCAGTCGTTGTTCCAAGCGTGCCACTTCTCCCCTTTCATTCTTGGCTTCTGCCTGGATGATCGCTTGGCGTATTTCAGTGATGGCCTTTGCAGCATCGCCGTCGACTTGAGCCGAAACGGCGGCCTTGGTGCTTGGGTCTATGATTTGCCCAGTGACTTGCGCAGCCATAGCGAACAACAGGGCCAAGATGCAACTGAGTGTTTTCATGTCTTTCTCCTCGTTTTCATTTCTCACCATAGGAAGAATCGAAAAGGAGTTGTCACCGAACTGTTAACTCCGCAAGAGCAGGGTGTCATTTGACAAACCGTTGACAACAAGCAGGGAGTTGCCCCTATGATGTGAACATGGCAGATCGTTCTCACAAGGCTCGTTCCGGATTGGCTCTTCTCGCCTTGGTCGCCGCAGGCCTGATAGCTGGGTTGTGGCTCTACTTGTTGCAAACTGATGTTGTTGGGCAGATGCGCCGTGCTGAGGACGAACGTTGCTACCTTCATCTGGGGCATCTTCGTCAGGAGCTTGGCGGAGAACTTGACCGTGTTTTTCTTGAGGCGCAAGAAATGGGAACGGCGGTTAGCATTGACACCCAAAGCCAAAATTCATTCAAAAGATTGTCAGAAGCGCCCGCTGGTTCTTTCGCTCCAAAACCTCCTCATGCCCGTGCAATTCTTCTCTTTGGTCTTGAGCGCCAAGAGAAGTACAGCGAAGCCATGGCCCTTTTTCCCACTCGCAACAAAGAACTCAGTGGTGACCTTTTGCTCTTGAAAGCGAGGTGCTTGGCCTCTTTGGGGCATGTCGATGAGGCCATGTTTTTGCTTCAACAGGCCAGGTCATCCGGTGGCTACCAGGTCTTTGGCCCCTTGCCTTTTTGGGTTCTGACCGTTTTGCTTGAAGCGAAACTGGGGAGCCCCAAACAAAGGCAGCAGTTGATTCAGGAAATCGCCAAATCCGAGAGCGAGCTAACTGCCAAGTCGGCATTGACATTGGCGGACCTCTTGCCGAGCGACTGCAAAGAACCTCTGAGTCGATTTCTGCTTAGGGCCCGTCTGTTTCGTGCCATGGAATCGAATCCGATCGATCTTGAAGACAACGGTTGGTAAGTCCATCCCTTGGGGGCGGTGCGCAAACGCAGCGAAGTCTTTGACCTCCTCGAACAAAGTACTGTTGAGGAAGCCGCCAAGAAAGTGAGTGCAAGCAGTGACCACGGTGGCATGATTGTCTCGGGGAATGCTGATCCCCGATCCCGGGTCAAGGGAGCCATAGTCCCGTCTCAACGGGTGGTTTTTCTGCGACCCGTGGACGTCGGAGCCAGCGCGTTGATTGAGGGCTTGAGCCGTATCCTACCGGTCTTGGCCGTCCTGCTTGCCGCCCTTGGCATGTGGATGTACGTGCGGGATCTGCGGCGCGAAATTGCGGTCACAAGACTCAAGAGCAACTTCATTGACGTTGTCTCTCATGAACTGCGTACGCCCCTGACAATTTTGGCTCTCAAAACAGAGATGCTCGCCCGGGGATCGGTGCCAGCGCAGAAGATCGGCGACTATGCCGAAGATGCCCACGCTGAAGTTGGCAAACTCAGTCGCTTGATGGAACGGTTGTTGGACTTTAAGAAATTGGACAGTGGTCATCTGCAGCTCAAACTCCAAGTGATCGACTTGCTTTCTTTTCTTCGCGAAGTTCAGCGCGAGTTGCACCCCTTGGCCGCCGCAAGTGGCCGCGTGATTCAGGTCCACGAATCCTCCCCGGGAACGTCGGTACGTGGCGATGTCGACGTGCTTGCCAGCGTGATGCGAAATTTGGTTGAGAATGCTCTTAAGTATGCACCCGTCGGCGATATTGACTTGGGATGCGCGGAGTACGGCGATTGGATTCGTCTGTCGGTTGAAGACAGGGGGCCTGGCGTGCTCGCGGCTGAGAGAGCTCATATTTTCGAGCGCTTCAATCGAGGTGCGGCAGCGGCCGACGGTGCCAAGAGAGGGGTCGGTCTGGGACTTGCTTTTGTACAGTTGGCAATCTCGTCTCATCAGGGACGCTGCGGGGTTGAAGACCGGCCAGGAGGCGGCGCCTTGTTTTTTG
>JAJRYU010000071.1 GCA_024275615.1 Planctomycetota bacterium | reverse complement strand
ATGGTTGGTGCAATCACTTGGAAACCTCCCTGTTATTCAAGGAGGCCAGCGATCATGCGGTGATAGTACTCCCTTGTAGCACGCTCCGCGCTTATTCTTAAAAAAATTGTTCCTCACAGCTTGAAACCTAGTAATTACGGTATTTCTTGACAGTGCGGCAATCTCTCTATCGCCCAAAAGAAAGCCCCATCGCCTGAACGCGGCCCGATTTACGGGCTTCTTCGACCAAAACCTGGTTCCAATCGGCCCCGCGTGCCTGGGCCCGGTCTTCCTTGAACTGTAAATCGCTACGGCCTACTTCGGCGACCAAATCGGCCAGCCTCTGCGTTAGTTCGTCGCCCGCTTTGTCGTTGTCGAACGCGGCGATGATCTGTGATCCTTGCCCCATCCGTTCAATGGCGGATTTGACCAGTTCCGGTTGCTGTGGGTTCATCTTGCCGCTGAGCGAAGCGACACGGACTTGTTCTTTACTGCGCATGGCCAAGTAAGAGATTGCGTCCAGACCGCTTTCGGCAATGGCGAGGGATCGGTCGCTCTTATGGGCTGCTGACATCCACAAGCCTTTGCGGCCACCCTTGCTGAACATGTTCACCCCTTGCCCCTTGATCTCGTAACCGACCAAGCAGCGCTCGTTGCTGCCGGTTCCCGAAGGGCAGCCCCAGTGAGGGAAGACGATAGAGCCTTGACTTGGAGAATGGCGCAGGCGGCCTTGTAGGCGATCGCTTTGTAGCAGGTCGAACGGGATGCCCCGTACGTCGCACAGGTAAGCGTGAAATTGGGCGATAGGAACGAAGCGGGAGTAACGGGCGGCTACGCCTGCGATGTCCGTTGTGCTGGGCTTGATCTCGGCGGCGAAGCGACCGGCGTACTCTTGCTGAATGCTCGACAAGTAGCCTGCTCCGAGAAACGGGCGAAGTAGTTGGCGGACGCGGCCTAAGGAGCACCCTGGCTCAATGACCTTCTGAGAAAAATCGATGGCGGTTCCGTTGGAGGCTGAATCGTGAACGCTACAGTAGACGTAGTGTTGGCCGTTCTGGGAAACGATGATCTTGTCCGCACCATTGGACATCAGCACCGAATGCCGTGTTGATTTCTTCTTGTCGATTTCATAGCCGTGGGCACTGGCGATCACGGAAAGATTGAGTTCCTTGAAACGGTCGAGTTCGGATTCACGGTTCATGATAGTTTCTCTCCCCTATTGCCTATTGTTGTGGATGGTTACCCAAAGAGCTTCTTCCAAAACGACTTGCTCCGCTCGGAGTGCAACGCCCGCCGGAGCAGCTTGATCTCTTTGTTGTGATGGTCCTGGAGGTCTTGGATCTGCGTCTCAGTCTGGTTGGCAATCTTCTGGGTCATCGCATCGAGTGACGTTTGCCAGTCGTTCGTGTCGGTTGTTCGTTGCTCCAGGAGCAAGGTCACTCGGTTCTGACCTTCTTGGGCTTTGTCGAGGGCTTGCTGGAGATGCTCGACCTGGGCGACGTATTGGTGGATGAGTTGGCCTTGCATCTTCTTGATCTCGGCGAGACTGTCATCGGCGGGTTCGATTCGCTTGGCCGTAGTCGGCTCTCCCCTCCTCTCTTCCTGGTCAAAATTGCATGTATCGCCGTAGACGCGGATAAGCTCGGATGCTTCGATTGTTTTGTTACCGTCGTTGTCCAGAGTGAACGACAGTTTGCCAGCAGACATGTGCCGGGAAACGGTGGCTCTGCTCTTGCCAATGATGCGACT
>JAJRYU010000006.1 GCA_024275615.1 Planctomycetota bacterium | reverse complement strand
TTTCGTCTAGCGGCAGGCAGATCCCGTCGGTTGGAGCCGTCCGCCGCGAAAATCAAATAATCGACTACACACGTAGAAGTTTACATGGAAGCATCTCGGGACGCGGGTTCGATTCCCGCCGCCTCCACATTCAACAGCCACTTGCGAATCACGCAAGTGGCTGTTTTTATTGGAATTGCAGTCATTTACGCCTAACATTTAGGCCGCAAATCACTCGGTTTTACCGTCATTTTGTCTGTTTTCGGTGCCGCCATTGTCTGTTTTCAGCCTAGTCGAATCAACACCACGAGGGTAGGATTCATGAAAACAGACTTTTGCGATGACTGGAATCAGACAAATGGCAACCTACGAGAAGAAGTTGAAACGGGGCAAAAACGGCATCCCCAGATACATCGGTCGAAACCAAAAAGGGTACTCGGAGAAGTTCCTGCTCGGCTTCGACCTGAAGGAAGCCGAGAAGCGTGAGGACTTGATCCGAGAATTATGGGCACATCAGGAACGTCACACCGATCCTTTTCTTCCGTTTGGCTTCCACTGGACTCCCGAGTATCTCAAGGCTGCGAAGGCAATCGCAAAAGGAAAGCCACCTGTTC
The DNA here is from genome assembly GCA_024275615.1 of Planctomycetota bacterium. GTDB lineage: Bacteria > Planctomycetota > DRQF01 > S139-23. The sequence goes on along the minus strand of JAJRYU010000006.1, from coordinate 6,339 downwards.
TGCCTCCGACCTACAAGGCGCAAACTGACCCGGCCAAATACGTTGATGCGGTGAACGAAATTGGTGACGAGTTCAGTCCATCCGACACGTCCTTGTACGAAGAAGGCGTCAAAAAGGTCAGTCAAGAGATTGGTGCCCGCAAGCAATCCCTTTCCGTGCGTGAAAACGCCGAACGAACAGGCCAAACAGTTGCCGAAACAATTTCAGCTTTCCGGGACTATCTGCACACAAGCGCTCTCGAACCAGACGGGGCACTTAGCACGTGGGGTAAAACTCGACTGACGCAATTCGGTTCATGGGAGAACTACCTTGCTGAAGCATTCCGAATCAAAGATGGGAAGAAAGAACGTCGTGACTTACTCGGTCTCGACCTTGGCATGGTCACACTTCCGATTTGTCAGGAAATGGTTGACGTGATCAGGTCGAGGCCGATCACGTTCCAATCCCGCTTGAAGAAAAGGAAGAACAGCAACAACAAACTCACTCGGCTGACGCCCAAGAGTGCGTCCAGCATCATCAAAGTGATTTCACTGTTCTTTGATTGGCTTGACTCATCCGACGACTTTCATTGGATCGAGCCCCGAAAGTTTCGGAAGCTCGTAAAGAAGCCCGTGCCGATAACTGATGAGGAAAAATACCTTCGGAGTCAGAAGAAGAAACTTTCGACGCTGCCTGATGAGCATATTGAGTTGCTCTCAAAGTATGCACTCCCAGCGGAACGTCTCTTGTTTCTCTTGGGGTTGAACTGCGCATTCGGCCCCGGCGAGATTGGGCAACTGCGTGTGCCGTTCATCAATCCCGACAACCGAGAGATTATTGGGATTCGGTTCAAAACTGGCAACGATACACGCCATAGGCTTTGGGGCGAAACACTTGAAGGGCTGCACTGGCATTTGGAGCAGCGAGCGGGATTGAAGAAGATTGACGACGGAAACCAAGACATTGTGTTTTTGACTGACTCTGGAAAACCTCTTTGGCGAAAAACCAAAGCGGGCAATTACAGTAATGGGGTCACTCGCTATTGGACTCGCCTCGTAAAACGAATTCAGCGTGACGATCCAGAATTTCCAAGTTACAGTTTCGGTAAATTGAGAAAGACTGCCGCAACTAGGATTCTTCAACTTGCTGACGCCGAATCCGCCAGCCTGATTCTGGCGCATAAGACTCTTAGCGAGGATGAACTTTTAATTCACTACGTGCAGCTACCGTGGGAGAAACTATACGAAGCTCAAGAGAAGTTCGGTGAGGCCATGGCTCCTCTTTTGCAGCTTGATCGCCCGGCATTCGTGCGACCATCGAAGACCTACATCGGCCTGAAGAAATCGGAACAGATTGTGGAACTACATGAGCAGGGAGTAAAGAAGAGCGAAATCGCAAAGGCCCTCGGCGTCTCGGTCATGACCGTATATCGTCATCTGGATCGGGCCGAGGTTGTCTGAAGAGATTGTTTTCTCAACGGAGCACCCGAGATGACCTGATTGTCAAACTGTCAAAGTCTCATCTAATCTTGACACTTTGACAGTTTGTCCCATCATTTCGGGCCACGCCCATCTGGGAAGCTCTCGTAGAGTTCTCGCATGTTCTCCGGGAGTTCACCCAGACGGCGAAAGAACTGACGCTGATTCTTCCCCGTCAATTCCATCCAGAGTTCTTGGATGGCACGCTTCTCGGTTGTCCCACCCATCTCCTCATGGTCTTCGAGAAGAATCTGCAACTCCTCCCGATCCTTCTCCAATCTGTCTTTTCGGCTTGGCGGTTTTGTGTGAGCGAACTGCACATCGAATTGTGTGATGTCTTTGGCCACCACGTCCCGCCAGTCTGTCTGAAGATCGTTGTCCCGCTGATCAACGAAGTACCGGATGGTGCTCGTGAGAATGCGTAGCGTTAGAGGCCGCTTGTGAACCGTTGATTCGCCGATGATGTGTTGGGCCACTTCCACACGCTCCTTCACGGTGGTCTTCTCCCAATACTTCCAGTCTCGGGGATTGAGCCGGATCAGCGTGTACTGGTCTCCGGGGTCTCGCTCTTCAAGACGAGCGAGATAAAGCAAGACCGCCCCCAACTCCGAGTCGTGCGGGGAGAAATGGTTGACGACCATGCGATCCTGAACAGCCTGCAAGGTGGGCTTGTTTCCGACTGGGACGTTGGAATCAAAAATCAGCTTCCCCTTGAACTCAAACTGTTGAGATCCCGTTGTTGACTTCGCCCGTGCCTTCGTGACGATCCGTCGTTCTTCGCCAGTGTTTGGGTCGATGCTTCCTTCCAGCATTGCCAAGAGATATTGCTGGGCGGATTTTTCCGTCAATAGGCGTGGATCGTCGTTGAACCAGAGCACCCCATCCGGTGCCTCCCTTGCTGCCTCGAAGAGTCCTTCGGCAGTGGATGTCCCACGGAAATGAACCGGCTTGACGCCCAAGTTCTCAAAGGCACGACTGATCCCGGTCGTTTTGCCACAGCCTCTTCCTCCCCAGAGGTAAAACCCAGTCACATCGTCATTGTGAATCACATGGTGAACGAGATCACAGACGCCCTGACATCGCTTCTGGAACTCATCAAGCTGTGGATCACCAACCGCTGGCGTCGAACTACTCGGCTTCGTCTTGCTCTTCACTTTCTTTGTGTCCGAAACTTTCTTCTTCGATGATTTCTTCGCTGGCTTGGGCACATTGTTCTTGCCCGCCGACTTTTTCTGCCTTGTTTTCGACGCAGCCTGCTGTCGCTTCGTCTGTTCGTCAGCCACCACTATCACGCCCTTCGATTCCGGCGAGTCCTGATGAGCCACACCATCCAGAAGGCCATCCTCTCGGTACTTGCCGAGATCATCGAAATATTGCTTGAAGAAATGGGGGACATCATAATCACGACACTGTTGGTCAATGTCCCGAACCCAGTCAAGATCCATCGGTCGGCCCTCTGTCTTGATCCACTTCGTCTCGCAACCAGTAATCATCCAATGGATGTTCTTTAGGTGGCGACGGAACGATATCCGTTCCAGCAACGGCTCTGCCGAGATGAAACGAATCTTGGCCGGAACCCTTTTTAGTAATGGGATTCGTGAGAGGGCTTCTTTGTTCTCAACGGACACTCCGAGCCAAACATGATCCCAGCCGTCTCCCCAATCAGACGGCATACGCTCGATCATCAACTCGGGTCTCTTGGTGAGAAGAAGCCAGTCAAGATTCGGACAGTCTCGGATTACATCCCACGCCTCATCTCGCCAGTCATCTGCGCCCTGATGAAAGAAATCCGAATGGCTGCAAGTGAAGACTTTGATCCGTCCCAAATGAGCCGCCTTGCGATTCCACGAATGCGGCTGCTTCCACGTTGATTCGCTTTGGCGAATCGGTCCCTTAAATGGTTCCCGTCTTTGCCGTGCCATCACCCGAGCGATATAGCAATCTCTGCAACCTTCCGAGACTTTGTTGCAACCAGACCACGGATTCCACGTGTTGTCTGTCCAGCCAATTTTTGAGTCTTCAGCCATGTGATCACCTATCAAATGAACGCTAATAGAAATCGCATACGCAAATTTCGTGTTTTTGGTCCCAAAGTTTGACCGTCGATTGCCAGTGCGAGCCGCACCACTGGATTTGTGTGTCTTCAGTCGTTATCTTGATAATGACAGTTTGACAGAATGACAGTTTATCAGGAGTTCGACAGAATGGCAACAAGGACCACGAAACGCTCCAAGGTGTATCAATCCATTGTGCAGCTTCCGCCCTTGACCAACGAGCAGTACGAGGGCCTCCGGGCCAGCATCGCTGTCAGCGGGGTGAAGGTGCCAATCCTGATTGACGAGAAGAAGCAGATCATCGACGGCTGGCACCGCAAGACGATTGCGGACGAACTCGAATACGAGTGCCCCGAGATCGTCGAAGACAATTTGACCGACGAAGAAAAGCGGACACTGGCAAGAGCGCTCAATCTGGCACGAAGGCAACTGACTACAGATCAAAAGCGTGCCGTCATTGCCGACCAGTTGAACGAGGCACCGGGAAGATCGAACCGGTGGATCGCCAAGCAACTCGGAGTGACGCACCCAACAGTCGCCAGCGTTCGCAAGGAGCTTGAGGCAGGTGGAAAACTTTTCCACGTGAATGAAGTGGAGGGCGAAGATGGAAAGCGGTATCCGTCAGCGAAGAATCATTGGCAGCAAAATGGGAACGGCGCAGGTGATCCGCTGACGCTGCATCCAACGCCACCTCATGTCACAGAGGCTCTGCTCGCCCGAGAACACTTCGACGGGTCAATCCTCGAACCGGCCAGCGGAGACGGCGCAATGGCGGATGTGTTGCGGCAGCATGGATATAAGGTGCGAGCCACTGACCTCAAGAGTGGGCACAATTTTCTGGTCCGAAAGTCCAAAGTGGCAAATGTTGTAACCAACCCGCCTTACTCACAGAGCATGGCCGAACAGTTCGTGCGGAAGGCAATGGAAGTTGCCGAGCGAAAGATCGCCATGCTGCTTCCGTTCTACTTTCTTGAAGGCGTGCAGAGGCATGAACTGTTTTCCGGCGACTGGCCTGTTAAGGCGGTCTACATTTTCAGCCGTCGTCCAACTTTTGGCGACCATCCCGATCATGCACCCTTTGGCTCGGTCTGGGTTGTCTGGGATCGTTCTCGTCAGAGGCGACCACCTCAAATTGAATGGATTCTCGATTCAGTACCAGCCCAGCGGTAACACATATTGTCACTGCCATCGATCAAAGTGCTCGTAGAGAGTAGACGGGATCAACCAAGTGGATTCAGGCGTGATGAGAAGAGGAGATCCAATGTCCAACGACAAACTTGAGCGAGCGAAGCGGGTGTCACGGCGGATCACTAGGGAAGAGCACATAGAGGCCAACCTGCGAATGTTCGAGGAGATGAGCCTCGACATCGACGACGTTGAGCGAATGGCCGAGAACGTTGATCTCGATGCCGACGATCTACTGTTACTGCCCACTTGTGTCGGCGTGTCGGCGATGCCACGTCGCATCATTGGAAAACCGGGTCGCAGGAATACGACACAGGACATCGCTGACTTTGTGGCAGTTCGCAAACATGTGATGACATACAATCAGATGTTTGACGAGTGGAAACAAAAGCACGCTGACGACGAACGGGTGACAGGAACGGAATCCTTGCGAGAGGCATACAGACGGCATTACGGCGACAAGGCTGGGAAGCGTTATTGATCGTCCACTTCGCTCGCCCCCCATTTCTGAATTACCCGCTTTGAACCCGCCTCATTTCTTTTGCTAGGGTCTCCTCTTGAACACAAAACCGTTTTTCAGGAGATCAGAAATGCCAAAGCGAACAGAGAAAGAGTTGTCACAGCAAATCGAGGTCGTGAAGCAAGGGGTGCAAAAGTTGTTTGGCTTGTTGCAAGCCCACACAGGCAGAGACAGCAATGCAAAGCGACAGGCAAAAGAGGTGAGGATCTTGTTTCAATGCGAGGATATTTGGGATTCAAAATGGGCGACACTGCGAGCAAAGACAGTGGAAAACACAAAAGCAATGCAACGGTCAATCGGGGCGCTCAAGCGAGAGACCATAAAGATGCGCCGGTTGCTCGTGGCTTACAGCGATGATTTAGACTTGGATGGACTAACAGATTATGAGCAGTTGAAGGCGCTCAGAGCTTCTCACCAAACCAAAGCTCACATCGAGGCACATGCGATACTTCAAATCATGGAGTCTGCCGAGATTTGGAAGTTTGAGACGTGGATGGTGGATGATCCAAATTATGCCCGCTTTTACAAGGGGTGTAACCGGCGACCCGCCGACAACTTACGCAGACTGCGTTGGCCTGGGTAACATTGACCAACGTGGCGATGCGGCAAATTGCGAGCAATTGGAAGCGTCACAGATTCTGAACCGTGAAAACCTTATAGCACTCGTATTTGTAGCGGGTTAAAAACGAGCATTTGCTCCAATTCGAATCCACGAATCCCGTGAAAACCGGTGTTTTGGGTCGGCGGGTTGCCGGTTACACCCTTTTACAAGGGGCAGATTCCAGCAGACGTTCTCTGAAGCCGAGCAGTCCCAACCCTGATGCTTTATCCATATTTTGGATTGAGTTCCTCACAAGCCTCCCCGTTGAACACCAGCGATGCGAGATTTGTTTCACTGGTGTTCAACGGGGCTTTGAGTTTTCCACGGGCTATTAACGAAGATCGTCCGTCCAACTCTTGTAGTATCAACCACTCTTGGGCGGTAACGATTACCGGTGTTTCTTCGGGTGAAGTGGACTCTTGCTTCAGGGGCGCATAAAGAGTTTGAGTGGCTCCAGCAGGTGTGGATTCGTCTGCGCACACTTCCTGTGTTACTTCCCATCTTGGTCGATGACAGAGTGAT
>JAJRYU010000070.1 GCA_024275615.1 Planctomycetota bacterium | reverse complement strand
CGAAGAATTCTCTCCTCGATGGTACCGTCACTGACCAGCCGAATGGCATGAACTCGTTTTTCCTGGCCAATACGGTGGGCACGCGCAACGGCTTGGGATTCAATGGCTGGATTCCACCAAGGGTCCAAGAGGAAAACGACTTCGGCCGCGGTCAAGTTCAGTCCTGTTCCGCCAACCTTGAGCGACACAAGCATCACTTCCGGGTTGGCACTGTCCTGAAAACGATCGACGACATCTTGTCGGTCTTTCGTGCGCCCGTCCAAGCGAAGGCTCTTCACACCTCTTGCGGTCAATTCGCGATCTACCAAGTCGAGCAACCCTACGAATTGGCTAAACACAAGGCACTTTCGCTGACTCAAGAATGCGTCATCCACGTGATCCAAGAGTAATTCGATCTTCCCAGACTTGCCGGGGTTGTCACCTGGTAGAAGCTCTGGATGGCAAGCTGCTTGGCGCAACCTGAGGAGGCCTTCGAGCATGAGAGCAGGGGACTTCTTGGTGTCCTTGTCTAAGAAAGCCGCACGGAGTGAGGCTTCGAGATCGCGATAAGTTTCTGCTTGCGCATCAGACATGGAAACGATGATGGTCTGTTCTGTAAGTTCCGGAAGATCGGTGGCAACTTCTTCTTTTTGACGGCGCAAAAGCAGGGGCCTCAAAGCACGACGCCATTGGTCCGGTGCGGTCTCGGCTGCCACCTTCGTCAACGTTTGCAGGGAAGCTCCCGCAGTGAAAAGTGAAGGATTGAGGAATTGAAATAGGCTCCACAGATCGTCTAATCGATTCTCCAAGGGTGTCCCGGACAAAGCAATGCGGCTTCTTCCCTTGAGTCCCATGGCCGCAGCGCGCGTCTTGGAGCGAGGGTTCTTGATGGCTTGCGCTTCATCAAGAATACACGCTTCAAATTCCACGGCTGAGAGTTTCTCTGCGTCGCGGCGCAAGACTCCGTAGCTTGTCAATATGACTTCGCCGGCCTGGAGATCGTCCAAGGATCGCTTCGCGCCATGATAGTGCCGGACACGAAGATCGGGGCAAAACCGCTCCGTCTCACGCTGCCAGTTGCCGAGCAAGGAAAGAGGCGCAACAATCAAGAAGGCGCCACGAATGTCATCACCTGCTAATTTTTCCAAGAATGCGAGAACTTGAACAGTCTTTCCCAAGCCCATTTCATCTGCTAAACATCCGCCAAGCCCACTTTTTCTGAGGAAGGACATCCACGCCAATCCCGCTTTTTGGTAAGGACGTAGTTCTCCCCGGAAACTCGGGGCAGGTTCAGCTTCGGAGTCGGCGAGCTTGGCCTCAAGCGCTTCACGAACTTCCTTTAAGGCTGGTGCACCGGGAATGTCCTGGTCGCCCATGACCATCTGCGCCAGGAGCGCTTGTTCCTTAGAGAAAACCAGCCCGCCTTCAACGTCAGCGCCGAAAGAGCTTAGACCAGCAAATTTGGCCAGCTCCTTAGTGCTCGCCTCATCTAAGAGAATGGCTCTTTCTTGATCGATTTGTACCCAAGGGTTATCTGGGCTGAAGTTGCGCAACAGCTGAGCCAATCCCAGTGCTTCACCCGTACTTTGGATATCTGCCCCCAAAGAAAACCAGTCCTCTCCGGATTCGATGTGGAATGAACGAGTCGAGGCCCTTTCTACTGGCAGACCTTGACTCTTGACATCCCACCCGAAATCGATGAGACGAACCAGGGCGTTTCGAGCGATGTGGGTCGGCGCCACAAAACTATTCGGATCGTGGGAGTCCGGGGCGAATCCCAGTCTTAGAATGTCGGTGAAGCAATCGGCCTCGGCTCGCCGATCCCGGGAATATTGTACTTTGTGATTTTTCGCCAAACACAGTTCACCTGGAGCGGCTGGATTAACCTTGGTTTCCCCGTAGAGAAAACTCGCGGTGATCGTTCCTACACCGGCCTTTTCGAGATATTCCGCGCAATATCTGGGATTGATCCGTACGATCGCCAGCGGTTGTTTTTCCTGATCGACAACAAGTCTTGGCAGGGGATGAGATTGACTTAGTTCATGAAGGAACTGCCACGGTCGGCCGTTGGCAACCGAAATCTCTGGTTTCGTGCGCAGCGTTCTTGCCCAGCTTGAACCGCCGAAACAACGGACAGGTGCCAGTTTCCCTTGCACCACAACCCAGGGACGGCTTCCCGGCAAGAGCACGCTAATTTGATTCAGGCAAACTTCTTTCTTTTTCCCTATGAGCAGTCCTCGAATCGCGCTTTGAGATCCTGTTTTCACACGGAGGGCCAGCTCCCATTCGTCATCTGGTTTGGGCTCAATGGCGTTGCCTTGCACGTTCAAATGGTCACCGAAACGAAGACGATTGGTTGCCGCCATAGCAAATAGCATGTCATCGGCATCGTTGGTGGGGATGAGCCAGGGACCCGAAGGTTGGATGAAACCACCGCCTTGCCGCACATCACGCCAACCTCCGGTCAAAGTTGCCAGGTGTCTTAGAGCGAGTATGTCAGCGTTCTTGTTGATCCTAATCCAAGTTTCATGGGTCAGATGGAGCTGTCTACCATCGTCGCTGTGGAGCGAAAGAACCAAGGCGTTCTTCCGCAAACTCTCCGAGACCTGCAGAAGATAGAAAATCGACAGGGAATCACTTGAGATCTCATCTTCGACATTGTCATCGTATTCCTCTTCTTCATCTCTGGGATCAAGGAGGAGTTTGAGGGCCCAGAGGTGTTCGCATCCTGTACCGGTTTCATCAAAGTGCGGGCAGTCGCAGCCGTGCCTTTGGCCCAGGGTATTTGCTTCGAGATCGAGCCAGACAATATGACGACTCTTGAAATGGAGGACACTTGCTTCGAAAAAAGTGGGGCCCTCCGAATCAAGCTCAGCATCGCCTCGATCAAAGAACGAAGTGCCAAGTTCCACTTCTGTCGCTGAAAAATTCAATCCAAGTTCAATAACGGGGTTGGTCTTTGAGTGGGCCGGCATGGGATCTACTTCTCAGGCGATGAGGCCAATGGTCGAAAACAAAGCAAAAGGGGCTCAAGCCTACTATAGATCATCGCTGTTCAATTCTTTGGCCTCGAGACCAAGTTCAGTTTCGATTCGTTCCAAACGAATGCGGAGTTGATTCATCTGCTGTTCAATTCTCGAGAGAGCATCCACGTCCGGAACAGAATCGACTTCATGCCTGATCGTCGGCTGCGGCTTGTCGTCTTCGGAATCCGGATAGGTTTTTTCTCCCTCCAAGTAGAGCGTATGATCGTAGAGCTGGGCGCGACGACCCGGAATCGGAGATGAAAGAGTCACGAGTCCTTTTTCGCGCATTTGATCCAGTGTTTCAATTAGGTCATCCAGACAGCTAAATTTGCGCATACGGGCGACTCGTGACCGCAATTCACCTCCAGTTTGCGCTCCTCTCAATAAGAGCTCTCCCATGATGGCGAGTTCGTGCTCATTGAGGTTGAGTTTCTCGTCTCCGCGATGTTTCCACTTGAGGACCCTTGATCCGGCACCTGTGACGTTGGTCACCCACTCATGAACATAGAGATTTCGTAACGCTCCCTCAATTTCGAATTCCTGAAGCACAAGTACCGGGTTACGATTGGATTTCTGGTTACAGCCATTTGTGAGCGCATTTTGAGTCAATGGATATAGGTTGGGCGTGCTGAGCTGTTTTTCGATCAACACGCCAATAATACGCCGTGCGGTCTTGTCCAATGTCTCGCTCATTTGTCAACTTCTTTCGCTATCAGAACATTCTTGGCATCAGCGACTCATCGATTGTAGCCTTCCATCAGGGAAACACGGCCCCGCTTTGGATATTAGAGGAAAAGACGATATCTTGGAATCCCGAATCATCAAGGAGGATGTATCCTGAACAATTCTCGACCTTGTGGCCGCCACGGTGGGTTAGATAGGAAAACATCTTCCAGGAGGATCGAATCTATGGGCCTTGTATTTCGTTCAACAGGGATCACGTTGTCATGAAACGAGCAGGATCAAGACAATCCATCAATCTGCTTGCGATGAACAAAATATTGCTGGCAACGCTGCTCTTGGTTGTCTTTGGTTGTGGTTCGGAAAACAGGTCGCGATCTGAAGACGGGCCCCGTGTCTTTGCCGAAACGCTCACTCACGACTTCGGCGTGGTTTTTGCCGGCGCCGTCAAGACGGCGAAATTCGAGTTGGAAAACCAAGGCAATCGCGACCTAATCATCACCCGTGCCTTGAAAGATTGTGGTTGCACGAAACCGAGTTTTTCTCGCAAGCGCCTGGCCCCAGGCCAAAAGTCAATCATGACCGTCACACTCGTTGCTCCGGCATTTCATGGCAACCTGAACAAGAGGATTCGAGTCTATACCAATGATGCCAGTCAGGAAGAAACCACGTTTAGATTAAAGATGAAGGGCATGGGGAGAGCTGCCATTTCTCCTGAAGTCATTGATTTCTCCGAATCGATGAACATGTTGGAAGATGAGTTGGCTATTCCACTCACGTTAGAGCTGCCACCTGGCAAACCGATCTTGGCCGTAGAGATTCACGCCGATTCGTCTTTCGTAAGCTGTCGCATCAAAGAAATGATGGGAAAGAACAAGGCCATCATAGAAGT
>JAJRYU010000069.1 GCA_024275615.1 Planctomycetota bacterium | reverse complement strand
TCAGAACCGTTCAGGATTGGTACGTGCGCTATGGCCTCCAAGGGGTCGATGGCGTCTCAGAAGTGGCTTCCATCGGTGGTTTTGTCAAAGAGTATCAGATCGATGTCGATCCTGATGCTATGCGAGCCTATGGCGTAGGTTTAGCGGAGATTTATGCCGCAGTCCGCATGTCGAATGTGGATGTTGGCGCTCGGACCATTGAAATCAACAAGGCCGAATATGTTGTTCGTGGCCTCGGTTTTGTGCGCGATGTCAAAGACCTCGAGAAAGTCGTGGTCAAGGTCAAGGACAACGTGCCGATCACCATTCGTAATGTTGCCCGTGTCAGTTTGGGGCCGGCCCTGCGGCGTGGCGCCTTGGACAAAGGCGGTGCAGAGGCGGTGGGCGGGGTTGTCGTTGCTCGCTATGGCGACAATCCCCTTGCAACCATCAAGAACGTCAAGAAGAAGATCATAGAGCTCTCCCCTGGATTGCCAAAGAAGACCCTCGCGGATGGCACAGTTTCGCAGATTACTATCGTCCCGTTTTATGACAGGTCAGGTCTCATCTATGAAACGCTAGGCACGCTGAACACCGCTCTTCTTGAGGAGATTTTGGTAACAATCATCGTCGTTCTCGTCATGATGATGCACTTGCGCAGTTCGCTACTCATTTCAGGTGTTGTGCCCCTCGCTGTACTTGCTTGCTTTATTCTCATGAAAGAGTTTCACGTTGATGCCAACGTTGTCGCGCTTTCGGGAATCGCTATCGCCATTGGCACTATGGTCGACATGGGAATTGTCATTTGCGAGAACATACTCAAGCATCTCGATGAAGCACCGCCGGACGAAAGCCGGTTGGAAGTCGTGTTCCGTGCATCGTCTGAAGTCGGCTCGGCGGTGTTGACTAGCGTCTTGACGACGATTGTTAGTTTTCTACCCGTATTTACTATGGAGGCGGCCGAAGGCAAACTGTTCAAGCCGTTGGCGTTCACCAAGACCTTTGCCCTTTTTGCTTCGGTCATACTGGCCCTGACAATCATTCCGCCTTTGGCGCACGTACTCATCGCTCGAGAGAAGAGCGCTGGTCGTGGCATTGGTCAGCTCGTCTTGAATGGCATTCTGGTAGTGGCAGGCATTGGGCTTGCAATTGCCTCATGGTGGTGGGCCGGCGCGATTCTCTTGATTATCGGGTTGTGGCGTTTCCTTGAGCCATTCTTGCCATCTAAACTCGTTGGCTTTGTACTGCAGTTTTCCAGCATTGCAGTTGCCGCCGGCGTCGGTGTCTATCTGGCAGGCCACTGGGCTCCTTTCGGGCCCGAGAAGGAAACTGAGAACCTCATTTTTGTCGTTGGCATCATCGGCGGCATTCTCTTGGGTATCAGGCTCTTCTTGTTGGTCTATGAGCCAATCCTGCGCTGGTGCCTGCGTCACAAGTTGCTTTTCTTGACGATGCCAACGGCTTTGATTGCTTTCGGCCTTGTCACTTGGCGAGGTTTTGAAAAGACATTCGGATTTGTGCCCAGTGTTGTCGAAGCCACAGGAATTGCCTCAGCAGAGGATGTGAAAAAATCTGAATTCTGGGTGGACGCGAAGCACAGATTTACCGGCTTTGGCAAGGAGTTCATGCCGAAGTTGGATGAAGGTTCCTTCCTCTATATGCCCACAGCCATGGCTCATGCTTCCATTGGCGAGACCTATGACATTCTCAGGATTCAGGATATGGCTATACGCGCAATCCCTGAAATCGAAGAAGTTGTTGGCAAAATTGGTCGGGTTGAGAGTCCCCTAGACCCGGCACCAATTGGCATGATCGAAACGGTCATCAGTTACAAATCTGAATTCGCTTCCGACGAGAATGGACATATTCTGCGATTTGCCTATGACGACGACGAGGAAGAGTACCTTCGAGATGACAAGGGCGATCTAGTCCCTGATGAGAACGGCAAGGTGTTTAGGCAATGGCGACCAGAAATCAAGACGACGGATGACATTTGGAATGCGATTATTGCTGCTGCCAATGTCCCTGGCGCAACACCGTCGGCTCCGAAGCTGAGGCCCATTGAGGCGCGCATCGTCATGCTGCAAAGTGGCATGAGGGCGCCTATGGGCATAAAGGTGAAAGGCCCAGATCTTGAGACCATCGAAAAAGTTGGGCTTGATATTGAGAAGCTCCTCAAGGAGATTCCATCTGTCGAAGCCAGCGCTGTTTTCGCCGATCGTATTGTTGGCAAGCCCTACATCGAGATTGAGATTGATCGAGAGGCCATCGCTCGCTATGGCGTGCACATCAGAGATGTTCAAGACGTGATCGAAGTGGCGATTGGCGGGCGAAGAATCACAACAACCGTCGAGGGCCGCGAGCGCTATCCTGTTCGAGTTCGCTATGCCCGTGAATTGCGCGATCAATGGGAGAGTCTCCGAGAGATTCTTGTACCAACGGCAGGGGGAGTGGCCCAGATTCCCCTTGGCCAACTCGCGACCATTCGCTATACGCCGGGCCCTCAAGTCATCAAGAGCGAAGACACCTTCCTCCTTGGTTATGTGCTCTTTGACATGAAGAAGGGGTATGCCGAGGTCGATGTAGTCGAAGAATGCCAGAAGTACTTGGACGACAAAATTGCCAGTGGTGATCTTGTGATCCCAGCGGGCGTTAGTTTCGTTTTCGCCGGGGCCTACGAGAATCAGATTCGTTCAGAAAAGAAAATGATGATTGTGCTCCCGTTAGCTCTTTTTGCCATTTTCATGTTGCTTTACCTGCAATTCCGACAGGTTTCGCTTACACTTCTTATCTTCACTGGAGTGTTCGTAGCTTGGTCAGGTGGGTTCATCATGCTTTGGCTCTATGGCGAACCATGGTTCCTTGACTTTGAGGTCTTTGGGTCCAATATGCGAACTTTGTTTCAGGTGGGCCCGATCAACTTGAGTGTTGCCGTGTGGGTTGGATTCTTGGCTCTCTTCGGCATAGCCACGGACGACGGTGTTGTCATGGGAACTTACTTGAAGCAGAGCTTCGATGAGAGCAAGCCTAAGACAATCCCGGAGATTCGTGAAGCCATTGTCCATGCCGGAGGGAGACGAGCTCGGCCATGTTTGATGACAACAGCGACCACGATCCTCGCCCTCTTGCCAGTCTTGACGTCCACGGGGCGAGGATCTGACATCATGGTGCCCATGGCGATTCCATCTGTGGGTGGCATGACGATTGAATTGATGACCATGTTTGTTGTCCCCGTGCTCTACTGCTTGATCCAAGAGATTTCGCTCAAACGATCCATGTGGGGCAAAGGCAAGACCACAGAGGCCATTCCCGTCGATCCTGAAGAGAACGCAACGAAGGAATAAGAATCGAATAAAGTCGCCATTTTGAACGTAGAACCAAGAGCCTCGGGTCGCTTCGGAGGTGATTCGAATTGTGAGGTGGTGAAATGACCACCGAATCCAAATCCCACAGTTTTGTGGGGGAAATGTTTCGAAAGGAAATCTGATGAAGATGTTAAGCGCATTTTTGGTTGCAGCAGCAGCCATCGCATTTAGTACCAGTGCCACGGCACAAGACGTCAAGACACCGTTTTTTGGCAACAAGGAATGCCCAGTCAGTGGCAAGCCTATTGTCGCCAAATATTCCGTGAAGTTCGGTGATGAAAAAATCTATGTTTGCTGCAAATCTTGCGTCAAGAAAGTAAAGGCAGCTCCCAAGGACTTCTACGCCAAGGCTTATCCCAAGTCCAAGAATATCGACGTCAAGAATCCTAAATGCCCGATCATGGGCGGCAAGACCAAAAGCACCGTTACTACGACTTTTCAAGGTCACATTGTTCACTTCTGCTGCCCCATGTGCAACAAAGGTTTCCGCAAGGAACCAAACAAGCATCTCGCTCGTTTGACAAGCAAGAAGAAACTGACCGAGCTTGGCAACAAGAACTGCATTGTCATGCCAAAGGAGAAGATTCAGGTCGATAGCTTCATCATCTACAAGGACCAGATCATCAACCTGTGTTGCGCCGGTTGTGCTGGGGATTTTGCCAAGGACCCAAAGAAATACATGGCTGCCTACAAGAAGGGCAAAGAAGCCAAAGGTAAAGGACATGACCACGGAAAAGGAAACTCCGGTGGCCACGATCACTAGGATTCGAGAATCCAAGTCGAGCGCAGTACGAACGAACAGGAAGTCACTCTTTCTGCTTGTTTGTGCTCTGCTCTTCCTTGCTGTGGGCGTCGTTCGCGGACAAGAGCCTATCAACACGACTTGCCCAGTGACGACGGATGAAGAACTTGGAGACGAGGCGGTTACGGTGACTTATCAAGGCCAGATCATTGGCCTTTGTTGCAAACGGTGCCGGGCGAAGTTCCTCGCAGCACCGACGAAGTATCTTGCCAATATTCCACAATTCAAAAAACCAGCGGCGGAAGATGAAGATCATCATGGGGGCGGTGGAAAAGCTTCAGAAGATCACGATCATTCTGACCATGGCGAAGAGGGTGGGTTCATTCAATCCATTGGCAAATTTCATCCCATTATCGTGCACTTTCCTATCGCTCTTATGATCATCGCAGCGTTGCTTGAGGCCTTGGCTCTCGTGAAGGGGAAGAAAGCCTACGGTCAGGCTCTTCGTCCCATGTTGATCATTGGGGCCTTATCCAGTGTTGTTGCTGTGCTTCTTGGTTTTGCCGTTGCAACGGGTAGTGACCAAGCAGGTGAGCTAGTCACCGTTTTTGAACGTCATCGTATCGCCGGGACTACCACGGCTGTGCTTGCTGTCTTGGCTTTGTTCTTGGCAGAGAAGTGGCGTGCAACTTCGAATGCCAAACTGATCCGATTTTACCGGGCGGCACTTTTTTCTAGTGCAGTAGCTACGGGTATCGCCGGCCACCTTGGCGGCACTCTAATCTATGGCCTGAATTATTTTTCTTGAAATCCAAACGGAGAAACTAATGAGCAAGATCCTTTTAGCGACCATTTTCCTTTTTGTCGGCGCGATGGCATTGTCAGCGTGCGGTGGTGACAGCCATGATGACGCCGATCACGATAGCTCGGAGCAGCACGCTGATCACGATCATTCCGAGCATGCTGAAGGTGACGAGCATGCTGATCACGATGACGATCATGGGGTTGCAGATGCCGCTACGCTCGCGGCAGCAGGGATCACTAACACAAAGTGTCCCATCATGGGGGATCCCATAGATCCCAAGTACACAACCAAGTTCATGGGCAAGAAGATCGGTTTCTGCTGCGAAGATTGTTTGCCAAAATGGGAAAAACTCAGCGATGCCGAAAAGACAAAAAAGCTTGGTAGTTAGAACTCCGTAGTCGGAAATTCGCTCAGCTAGATGTACTCGTAACTGAGCAGCTTGCCTTTTTGTTGATTGGACCGGTGGGCGGTAGATCTAAAGACCCTACCGCTCACCCGTTCAGCCTTGATTCAGGAGAGTCGAATCCCATGAAATCTATCCTAACTATCTTGAGTGTCCTTCTTGTCACTGTATCTCTGGGTATGGCTCAAAAGCCGAAGAACATGGGGAGGTCTCGCTCTCGTGCCACCGATAAGTCGGCGTCGCTTGAAAAACAATTCAAAGAGCTCCGGGCAGAAATCGTCCGCCTTCGTTCGGCATTGGAGAAGAACCACAAGGCCATGTCTTCTGTACGTCGAGGTGGCATGGGCATGGGCATGGCCAACATGAAGAAGGGCATGGCGATGGGCAAGAAGATGTCCGAAGCCGGTCAAGAAAAGATGAAGTCTGGTATGCAAATGGGCAAGAAGGGCATGGCGATGGGAATGAAAATGTCCGCCGCTGAGCGCAAGAAAATGTCCACCATGAAGATGGGTGGCATGAAGATGGGCAAGAAGATGTCTAGTATGGGCAAGATGGGTATGCGCATGATGGGCCGTTCCCCTCGACAAGACAAGATGCCTAGCATCTCTTCGCTTCCAGGGTTTCCAGGTATTTCTCACCTATATCACATTGGCGCGACTGGATTCTATTTGGACCATGCAGATCACTTAAAGCTGACGAAACAACAGCTCGCAAAACTTGGATCTCTCCAAGAGAAGTCCGCTCTTGAACAAGCCACAATGACTCGGCAAGAAGAACAGGTTGAACAAGAGATTTGGGTCCTAACGAGCAAGGGGGCACCAGACACTGCGGCACTCAAATCGAAACTGAATAGGGTGGCAGCTCTTGGTGTCAAACGCCGCATGATGTTCATTCGAGCTGTGGGCTCGGCTGCCAAGATTCTGACCGATAAGCAGCGAAATTTACTCAAGGGGCAAACGAAGACGGCTTCGGCAACTCCAGATTCAAGACCGGCGACCAAGGGATTGAACTAGAATGTCAAGCTACGGCGCTCTAAGTAGTGAATAGGCAACGAGACAGTCATCCCGGCCGTATCTCGACAGGTCTCTTGAGTACCGAGAGACATGGCCGTTATCTCGTGTTGTTTGTGTCCCTGTGCTCACTCGGATTCCTCTATCCGATTCTCGGCTTGGGCATGTATGGTCTTGTGGCTTGGAATGTGGCCTTTTGGCTCGTTTTCATTGGCGGTTTGCGGGCTTTGATAGCTAAGCCTAAACAAAGGCGTGCGATTGGTCTTCTTGCGACGTTTGCAGTCGTTGCCGGAATCGTTGCTCTGGCTTGTTATCAGTCTAGCGACCAAGGGCATGGTTGGGTCAACATCACGATGAGTTTGCTCAATCTCATCGTCATCACCTTTACCACGGGACTTTTGCTCCTTGACGTCATGAAGGGGGGAGAAGTGACCCTCGATCGCATCATTGGCGCAGGATGCGTCTATGTTCTTCTCGGGCTCTTGTTCGCTTTTGCCTACATGACCTTGCATGGGTTTTCTGATGGTGCACTCATCGCTGGACGTGATAGTTCCCTCGATCGCGAAATTCCAGTGTTGGCCGACTATTTGTATTTCAGCTATGTGACGTTGACCACGCTTGGACTTGGAGACATCACGTTGACGACAATGTTCGGCCGCCTCCTGGTGGGTGTGGAAGCCATCGTTGGACAGCTCTATTTGACGATTCTCGTCGCTCGGCTCGTTGGGCTACACATTGTTCACACGTCGCATCGCGAGAGAAACGATGCGCCAATCTCGACTCAAAGAAGAAAGCCGACCAATGTCGAAGAGCGTTGAAGTCAAGGACCCGGTTTGTGGCATGAACGTAGCTGCGGGATCGGCTGCTGCCAATGTGGAGCATGACGGGCAGAACTACTTCTTTTGTTCGGAATCATGCTCGAACAAGTTTCGCGCCAATCCGCGGGCATTTCTTGATAAGCCAGATACGCCTTCGGTTGATGCGTCGGCAATGACCGCGGAATACACTTGCCCCATGCACCCTGAGGTCAACCAGATTGGCCCAGGCTCCTGCCCTATTTGCGGCATGTCTTTGGAACCCAGCGATCCTCTTCAAGCTCCCGACGACAGCGAGCTTCGAGACATGTCTCGACGTTTCTGGGTGAGTGCGATCCTCAGCGTTCCCGTATTCGTTACGGCCATGTCCGATGTCCTTCCAGCGAGTTCGTTGACGACTTGGTTCGCATCGAGCGCGGCAGTGTGGTTGCAGGCAGTCTTGACTACACCGGTCATCTTCTGGGGAGCTTGGCCTTTTCTGGAACGGGGTGTTGCTTCGATCAAGAATCGCGCCTTGAACATGTTTACCTTGGTCAGTCTCGGAGTTCTTGTCGCCTGGGCCTACAGCATGGTTGCTCTGCTCTTGCCTGACCTATTCCCCGAAGGACTTAGAGACTCAGAAGGGCGTGTCCCCGTCTATTTTGAGTCGGCTTCTGTCATCGTTGCCCTTGTGCTTCTCGGACAGGTGCTGGAGTTGCGGGCGCGGGGGCAAACGGGTGCGGCCATCCGAGAGCTTTTGGATTTGGCTCCCAAGTTTGCCGTTCTCATTGCAGCCGACGGAAGCGAGAAGGAAGTCCCCATCGGCGACATATCTACCGGACAACGCCTCCGTGTTCGACCTGGAGAAGCTATCCCCGTCGATTCAGTCGTGGTCGATGGTGAGAGTACAGTTGACGAATCGAGCATCACCGGCGAATCGATTCCAGTCAAGAAGAGCGCCGGAGAGAAGGTCATTGGTTCGACCATCAATGGCAGTGGTTCCCTCGTCATCGAAGCTGAGCGAGTTGGGGCGGATACTCTCATCAGCCAGATTGTTCGCATGGTCGCTCAGGCACAGCGAAGCGAAGCACCCATTCAGCGAGTTGCTGATCAGGTGGCTGCTTGGTTCGTGCCAGCCGTCTTGCTGATTTCTGTGGTGACAGGGTTATCGTGGTACTTCCTATCTTCCTCAGCGCCACTGGCCATGGCGATTGTCAATTCAGTTGCCGTACTGATCATCGCGTGTCCCTGTGCCTTGGGACTTGCGACTCCAATGTCCATCATGGTTGCGACCGGAAAGGCGGCTAGGAACGGAGTTCTCTTCAGGGATGCGCGCGCTATCGAAGCCATGCAGTCCGTGACCAAGTTGGCGATCGATAAGACAGGAACACTGACGGAAGGGCACCCTCAAGTGACGGCGGTCGCCATGGCCTCAGGTCACGACGAGAACGAAACTCTTCGCCTCGTCGCAAGCTTAGAACGCGCCAGTGAGCATCCGCTTGCAGCCGCAATCGTTGAGCAAGCAAAGAAACGCAATTTGAATCTTGTGGAGCCAGAGCAGTTTGAGTCCGTTTCTGGAAAAGGGGTTCAGGGTACTGTTGAAGGTCGACGGGTTCTCGCTGGAAACCTAAGTATGCTCTTAGACGGCGGCCTTGATGCCGCTGATGTCGATGCGCTGATTGCACCCTTGTTGGAAGCAGGGTTGTCGCTCATTTGTGTGGCTGTTGACGGCGCCCTAGTCGGTGCTTTCGGGATCTCAGATCCGATTCGGATTTCAGCCTCGACGATGCTCAACCGTATGCAGGCTGAAGGCATCGAAGTCATTGTTCTGACTGGTGACAACGAAGCGAGTGCGCGCCGTGTTGGAAAAGAGCTCGGGCTGAAGGAAATCTATGCCAGCCTTCTTCCAGGCGACAAAGCCGAAAAGGTCGCCGCTCTCCGCGAGAGCGGTGAGGTCGTCGCCGTCGCCGGCGATGGTATTAACGATTCCCCAGCCCTAGCCAGAGCCGATGTCGGCATCGCCATGGGGACGGGCTCTGACATCGCCATCGAAAGTGCTGGAGTGACAATCCTGAAAGGCGATCTCGAAGGAATACACCGCGCGCTACAGATCAGCCGTGCGACGATGCGCAACGTCCGTGAAAATCTCTTCTTTGCTTTTGTCTACAACGTCTTGAGTATTCCCTTGGCAGCCGGAGTTCTCTATCCATTCTTTGGCGTCACACTCAGCCCAATGGTAGCAGCAGCAGCCATGAGCTTGAGCTCAGTGTCCGTCATCCTCAATGCTCTCAGGCTTCGGCGAATGGAGCTCAATTGAAGCTGCAATCAAGAGATCTTCTATCCGGAGACCAGCGACATGAAGAACTCACCAAAAGGTGATTCAGAAAATGCGAGCGACGCCGTCCACGAAGATTGTCCTTGGAGCACATCTCTCTCCGCGGTCGATCGGGAATTCTTGTTCGCTCCGCGTTCTTGGATTCGCGAGACTTTCGGCTTGTTCAGCGTCTTGCGCGAGTTTGTCGGCGGATTTCGTGAGTTTCGCAATGTCGGTCCTTGTGTGACGGTTTTCGGTTCGGCGCGCTTCAAAGTTGGCCATCGTTACTACGAGATGGCACGTTCTCTTGGCGCGAGTCTCGCGAAAGAAAAATTCACCGTGATGACGGGCGGTGGCCCTGGAATCATGGAAGCTGCCAATCGGGGAGCTTTTGAAGCTGGTGGGAAGTCGATTGGATGCAACATCGAGCTGCCGTTTGAGCAGGCGCCCAACCCCTACCTTCATCAGTGGTTTGACTACCGTCATTTCTTTGTCCGCAAGAGAATGCTCCTCAAGCACTCCTGCGCCTTTGTCGTCATGCCTGGGGGTTTTGGGACACTTGACGAATGGTTCGAAACAGCGACCCTCATTCAAACTGGCAAGCTTGCAGATTTCCCACTGATTTTGATGGGGAAAGACTATTGGCAAGGTTTGGTCGAATTCATTAGGAATGACATGGTTGCTGCGGCCACTATTGGCGCCAAGGATGCCGACGGCTTCTTGGTCACCGATTCCACCGAAGAAGCGGTGGCATGCATTGTTCATTGCGCGACTCAACGTTTCGGTTTGAAGCTGGGCAACTAGTCGGCTTAATCATGGAACAAAAGCGGAGAACTGACTGGGGATGCAAACTGCAGACTTAAGCAACATGCAGGCGAATGCCTTGTGGTTCATCAAAATGCGCTGGGCGGCCTTAGCCGTGGCGACAATCCTTGCGGTGCTCGCTACATCGGTATTTCATTTCTTGCCAGAGTCCCTTCTGTTGCCGATTCTCTCAGTGGTGGTGACGCTCGCGCTAGCAAACTCTGTCTATCTGCACTGGTCTCGAAATCCCGCACATTCTGGTCAGTTGGTCTCAACTCAGATCTATGTGGATCTTGTCGCCCTCATGGTGATGCTCCACTTCTCGGGCGGTATCGAGAACCCTCTCGCCATTATCGGCCTCGTTCATGTTGTCATTGCTGGCATCATTGTTTCGCGCTGGGAAAGTCTCGTCGTCGCCGCCATAAGTGGTGGGCTCTTTACCATGCTTGCATGGGCAGAATTCGCCGAGGTGATTCCTCACTACACGTTCGAAATATTCCCGCATGACGAAGAAGGAGAAATTCACGCGGCTCATGAACTCAAGTACGTTGTGACCCGAGTCCTTCTCCAATTCATCCTCCTTTTTGTCTTCTGGTTCTTTGTCTCATCCATTTCTCGGCGCTTGCGAGAACGAGAGAGCAGGCTGCACGCGATGACCAAACGCGCGATCAGAGAGAGAGAACTCCTTGAGCGTTCTTTGGCAACAACTGGTTCTGGCTTGCGTGTTGTCGGTGAGGATCTTTCCGAGTTGTGGAGTAATGATCATTGGGGTCAACTTCTTGGCGATGATCTGGACACGGTCTTGTCCCTCGACGTTGCACAAGTGGCTCAGGAAGTCTTGGCTGACGGTAATCTAGTCGTTTCTGAATGCGAGGTCGGAAAAACGAGTGAAAAGGGTGGCGCAAAAGTACTTCAGGTAACGACGGCGCGGTTGACATCAGCCGAAGAAGGTGGCCATCAAGCTGTACAGCTAGCTCAAGACATCACGGATGCTCAGGAAATGCAGAAGCAAATGATAAGAGCTGAGAAGCTCGCAGCAGTTGGTGAGCTGTCTGGCCAAATCGCTCATGAGATCAACAACCCTGTGGGCATCATCAGTGCAAAAGCTCGCCTTCTGCAGTCGGGACGTGTAGAAGAAATGTCGAGCGCGGTTGCCGCCGAGATTGAGAAGATCATTAAGCTGGCAGATAGAGTTGCCGGCGTCGCCAAGGGCCTGCTCGGTTTCGGCCGCACAAATGTAAGGACTCGAGTTCCGGCCGACATCCGGACGATTGTCGACAATGCCTGTGATCTTGTCCAACACAAGGCTGAGAGGGCAAAGGTCTCTCTCGAAGTGAACTGGCCAGACTCTTTTCCTTCGCTAAGTGCGAACAGCGACGAATTGGAACAGGTGTTTGTCAATCTCCTACTCAACGCAGTTGATGCGACGCCCATCGGTGGGACAGTTAAGGTGTCTCTGTGCGACGAATGTGATTCAAATGCGAGTACAAGAGAGTTCGTTCGCTTGAAG
>JAJRYU010000005.1 GCA_024275615.1 Planctomycetota bacterium | reverse complement strand
TTCTGTCAACAGGACCCCCAGGAAACTGCGGCCCAAGTGACGAGTTCCCGTCACAAATTCAACGACAGGTCCCCGTGGACAGCAGGGAATAGCACAACATATTGCACAAATTGTCAATGCGATTGACAATTTGTGCAATATGTTGTTATGGTGACCACATGAGCATTGTAGAACGCACAGCGGCAAAAACCCTAAAAAGACTGGCCAAGTCCTACCCGGCGCTGGTCGTGACAGGGCCGCGCCAATCCGGAAAAACAACACTCGTTCAAGCCGTTTTTCGCCACATGCCCTATGTGTCATTAGAAGAAATTGACATGCGCGAGTTTGCAGATAAAGATCCGCGCGGTTTCTTGAACCAGTATCCCGATGGTGCCATTCTCGATGAGGTACAACGTTGCCCTGATCTATTCTCATACCTTCAATCACGACTTGACGAAGACAAAAAGATGGGGCTGTTCATCCTCACTGGATCTCAGCAATTCGGTTTGATTTCCGGTGTCTCGCAAAGTTTGGCTGGACGCGTGGCCAAAATATCGCTCTTGCCGTTTTCACTGCATGAATTGCAGAAAGCCAAGCAGGCCCCAAAAAGCACGGAAGATTTGTTGTTCAAGGGGCTTTATCCACCAATTTATGACCGCAAGCTGGAACCGCATGTCTGGTACAACAACTATGTCGACACTTATGTTGAGCGCGATGTTCGCCAACTCATCAACGTGCGTGATCTCAGTACATTCCAGCGTTTCATTCGTATGTGTGCGGCTCGTACCGGACAAATCCTCAATCTCTCAAGCCTATCCAGCGATTGCGGAATCACCCATAACACAGCCAAGGCATGGATTTCAGTATTAGAGGCCAGCTATATCATCCACTTGCTACAGCCCCACCATAAGAATTTTAACAAGCGCATGATTAAGTCGCCGAAACTCTACTTTCACGACCCCGGCCTGGCAGCATGGCTTTTGGGCGTCCAATCAGCAAGACAACTCGCCACACATTCGGCAAGAGGCCAGGTTTTTGAAACTTGGGTTGTTTCCGAATTCATGAAATACCGCTACAACCATGCTTTGCGGTCAAACCTCTACTTTTGGCGTGACAGCAGGGGTATGGAAGTTGATATTCTCGTAGAAAAAGCAGACCGACTCTTGGCCGTAGAAGCTAAGTCCGGCCAGACAGTCGCGCGGGATTTCTTTGATGGTCTGAACAAATTCTCTGGAATGGCGGGGAAAGACGTCGCAGGATCGGCGCTGATTTATGGCGGCAAGCAGTCACAAAAACGGGGAAATGTCTACGTGCTGGCGTGGACTGATATACACCAATTCTGCGCAAGAATCGTAAACGGATGAGATCGCCAGCTTCTGGCTCCCGAATTCTCGAAAGCCCGACCTAACAGAGACTTATGACCTTCAGATTTCGAAGGTACACCGCCTTGGTACAAACTCGTGCGCGATTGAACTGGCGACGCCCACGAATTCGAGTCCACCATTCCAAACCCAAAGTAGGCATTAGAGCGAATAAGCCCGACGAGATGTGGCACATCGACATGACCTTGATTCGCCTACTCGATGGAACGAAGGCGTGTCTTCATGCCGTCATCGATAACTACTCCCGCCGCATCCTTGGCTGGCGAATTCATGACTTCTTTGATCCTGGCAACACGATCGCCGTCCTACGAGATGCAGTTCATGGCAGAGAGAAGCAAGACGACTGCCCCACCGTCATGACCGATTCTGGCGTCGGGAACGTGAACAGATCAGTCGATGCGCTCATCGATTCCGGGTTCATCAAACGAGTCATCGCACAGACCGAACTGAACTTCTCCAACTCGATTATCGAGGCATGGTGGCGTGCACTCAAGCATCAGTGGCTCTTTCTCAACTCACTCGACAGCGTTGCCAAAGTGGAACGGCTCGTGAAGTTCTGCGTCGAAGAGCACAATGTCCACCTGCCCCACACAGCATTCTCTGACCGATCTCCCGACCAAATGTACTTCGGTCGCGGCAACGAGATTCCTGAAGAATTGAAGAAACGGCGACAACAAGCTCAGAGGGAACGGCTCGAGAGAAATCGAACGCTTCACTGTCGAATCTACGAGGAGGGCATTGAGGCCGCATAGCTTTCGCCAGGCAATCGCCCCCAACCGGCCCCCAGCCCTCGTTGGCCTTGGCTTTGTTCTCGGCCAAGAGGAAGATCGCACAACGATCGCCAAGGTTTGCGTCAGAATCGCCCCAAGAGGACTTTGGCGAAAGTGACGAGTTCCCGTCACAAATTCAACGATAGGTCTGCGTGGTCAGCAGGTATGTCAGATCTCGCTGTACGAATCTATCCACTAACTTGGTTTGCTAAACAGATGCTGCCCATGCAGCATCAATGTATGAATATCCATGTGACAACATGCCAGCGAGTATTACGAGGAAGGCGTAAAACCAGGCGTTCTTGCCTCGGACAATGCACCAATAGCAGCCAAGCACAATCGGTATCAGCAACAATTTCTTGGTCACATAGAGGATTTCATCCAGGGACAGTGAGCTCATCGGCATGGACACGGCTATGCAAGAACCGAACAGCCCTCCTAAGATTGACGCGACCAAAATCAAAACCACGCCACAGGTTTTTGAAGAGATGAGCCACCAAACTTGTCGCCTTTTGTTCATCTGAATCTAAAACTCCAAAACGCTGGCCTTTAGACCCGGCGAATTCCGCGAGTGTATTGTAACTCCAGTCTCGATCTAAGATCCAAAGGTTCTGCTGAAAAGAAATGATGTACACCCTAATGATCTCGTCGTATCCAATCCAAGAAGGCTTAGAGAGAATTCCCCATCGAATAATCGTCTCTTTGCCTTGGAGCGCAACTCAAAAGAGGTCGGAGTTCGGCATCGTTGCCGACTAGATTCATCCAATCATCTCGCTCTCAGGCATCCCAAGCGCCGTCATGGTGTTCAGAATCTCGCATCCAATTCTCGCCTCGACTCTTTGCGCCGCCAATCCTCTCGCTTGCATCGTCGGCCGTGCTGTCCACACGGACCTATCCACGATTTCATTACGAAAACTCGTCGGAACTGATGTACCAGTTGAGCGGAGAGTCAAGTGCTCTGCGCCCGCGTGCCACGAAAACAGAGAGGTCACAGAGACGTTTGAGAGATGGGTTTGGGTGTTTAGCGAACGGGCTTAGATCAGCGCCAATGTTGCGACGGTCGAGTTCTTGTCGGCCTGAACTTTGCCGCGCCCTAATCCCCAACACCGTTGGTCATTGCGGAAGTGCCTGGGCACAGAAAAAGTCCGTGTTGTTGCGCGCGGGCCTTGTCTTCGTTTCGTCTTTGGACGGTGGAGCTCCCCGAGTTGGGCTCTCTTCACAACCGTTTTTGAGACTTCGAGGTAGAGAGCGATGTGGTTGTGAGCATCAAATCCTGGTCGCCCAATGCCACCGGCTGGGATTGGGCACCTACGGGGTTTCAAACAAGGTTTCAAAGATTACGTCAGGTCATCTAATCCTCCTTGACCGAGCTTTCCCGGAGTACGCGTCGCAACGCTACGACAATGGGACGAACTGGGGCAGGAGGGTCTCGATTCTGGCAAACTGCGTCCTTGTTACACAACCGATGAAACAGTCCTAGCCTCCCGTGTCTCCATAGATGAAGATCTTGTCGGAATCACCATTGGCAAGTGCTTCGACGAAATGGGAGAATATGTCAGAATCAACCCAATCATCCTTGACCTTGCAATCTATGTGTTTCTTGGAATTCTGGAATGTGTATTCAAGCCACGCTCGGCTCTTTTCGTGATCCACATGGTCAACAACGTCAGCTAGAGGCATCGCTCCACCGGCCAACTCGGACATACGATCGGCAATATCAAAATAACTGCCAGCACCTTCGATGCACTCGGTGTCAAAGAGCCACAGAGTGCGACAATGCGGTCGCCAAGGTTCTCGTTCCTCTGGCGATCCGAGCGAGAACAGGATCGCGTCATAGTCGGACGATTCAAGGTGGTCGCGGTCAAAACTCTCCAATAGACTGAGTGCGGTGAATTCCGGGGCTAAGGGAAATCCGACTTCTGCAAGGACTTCGAGCCGTTCCTCAAGGGTTGCCGGAAGTATCGGTTTGGCCGAGGTAACTGGGGCTTTGGCATAGTCAGTTTTCTTCACCAAACGAAGAAACATCAGCACCGCCCCCACAAGTATCGCCACTACAAAAAGCGTCAAATCAGTTACTCCTGTCCCTCCCGAATTCTCGAAAGCCAGATCTAACAGAGGCTTATGACCTTCAGATTTCGAAGGTACACCTCCATCGAACTTGCGTCAATTGCCAATCCTCGACCCTCTCGCCCATGAACTTAGCCAATCATCTTCTGAAACTTCTCGTAGCTCTCTGTGTCGGCCGCCAAACTCTCGTTCTTGAGAACATCGCCCTTCGCCAACAAGTCATGGTCATGCAACGCAGCATCAAGAAAGCGAAGCTCGAAGACAGCGATCGCGTCTTCTGGATTCTTCTCTCACGGATTTGGGATAACGGATCCTGGTGCATCGAGTAAGGCATGGCGCATCTCTTCAAGACCGTCTCATCTCAGGAGACCCACGCCACCAGGATCGTACGACGTGGCATGAGAGCGGGTTCTTGACCGTCCAACATTGCCCGCCAACCAGCGACGAAGTCATCGAGCTCATCAGAAAGATCTCGACAGAGAACAGAACTGGGGGTTCACCAAGGATTCGAAACGAGCTGCGTAAGCTTGGCTACGAAATCGCTAAGTCCACCGTTAAGACCTACATGGTCAAACATGATGACGATGATCGTGCTCGCCAAACTTGGAAAACCTTCATCAAGAATCACATGGACGTTGCCGCCGCTTGCGACTTCTTCACCGTTCCCAGTTTGACATTCAAGGTTTTGAACGTCTTCGTGGTCATGTCCCATGATCGACGAAAGATCCTCCATTTCAAGGTCACCAAGAATCCAACCGCTGAATGGACTGCGCTGCAAATGGTCGAAGCATTTCCATGTGGCGAAGAACCGCGCTTTCTCCGTCGAGATGGTGATGCCATCTATGGTGAAGTCTGCCGAAAGAAGCTGAAAGCGCTCGGCATTGAAGAAGTCGTCAGTGCGCCAAAAAGTCCGTGGCAAAATCCATTCCGCGAACGAATAATTGGCTCACTAATAAGAGGATGCACCGACCACATCATCCCGCTTGGTGAGCGCCACCTCATGCGCGCTCTTCGAGATTACGTTGGCTCTTACTACAACGTCAGCAGATGTCATTTGTCCTTGGATGGCGACGCCCCAATCCATCGGCCAACGGAATCTGCCGGCGAGAACGTGACCACACCAGTTCTTGGCGGGCTCCACCACTGCTACCACCGGGCAGCCTAAGAAAAGAGAAAGAGACTGGTCGATTCAATGTCGAAGTCTGTCCAGGC
>JAJRYU010000001.1 GCA_024275615.1 Planctomycetota bacterium | reverse complement strand
GCCTTGAGAAAGAAGCAAGACCAAATTGAAGGCGAATTCTGCCTTGTAGTCCTTGATTTCTGCGTAGAAAACCTCAGTGTCGATGGCCTTGCCCGCAGTCTGCTTTTGCAATGCTGGTCCATTGACCGGTTTCGTCATTGTGAGCGTCTCGAATAGGAGACGCTTGCCGTCGCCAGTTCTGTTTGCGGCTATGATGTCCTTCTCAAAAGTGCTCTCCGTTGTAACCTGAATGTCAATGTGGCTATGAGCCTCAAAATCTTTACGGAGATTCTCAGCTCGGTTCTCTGTTTTTGTTCCAACATCGCTGTCCGTGAGTACAACGCATTTCTTGAAGAACCCGTTCTTGATGATTGATAGAAAATGCCGAAATGCCACGCCATTTACGTTGACAACCGTGCAACCGATACTTTCCAGGGTCTGGCCAGTTGCTTGCTCGAAAAGTGGTGGGAGCACGATGTGTTCGGCGATGCCCTCCACTAGAATCAGCCTGCGAGCGAAGAACATCCGCGACTTCGTTGCGTCCAGATACAAGGTCAAGAAGCGAACAGCGTCCGTGTCCTTTACCCGATCAATCCCATCAAGCAAATAGTGTGCTGCGAGATCCCCATTATCGTCGCTACGAAAAAGTACCGCTGTGTTCTCCAAGGATAGTTTGGCGGCCACATGAGTCGAATGAGAGGTCAGGATCAACTGGAGAGTATCGGCGTGCTCCTTTCGTATATCCTCGACATTCTGGGCCAAATGGTCTTGAAGATGCGGGTGAAGGTGTGCTTCCGGTTCCTCGATTCCAACAAGGCGAAAGGCAACGTGGTTGTCATCGCTCGCCGTTAGATCGGGAGCTTTCGCCAATTGTGACAGGACAAGAGCTACATACAGAAGGTTATTGCGTCCAAGGCCATTTCTCGCAACTGTGATCGGATGTGCGCCATAAGTCATCGCCAGCTTCTTGAGGATCTCTATCGCTTCAAGGGCGGCAAAGTGAAGTCCTATGGAATGGTCCTCTCCCGGTGTTTCAAGAGAAACCCGCGCAAGTAGCTTTTGTACATCGGATTTAATCAACGCCAGCGCCGGTTCATCGTCAATCGCAGTTTTCAGTTCACCCAATAAGCGTTTTATGTCTGTGTATCCCACTTCACTACCTTGGCGAAGTACACGATACAACAGACGCTGATCACCTCCTGCCATCAGTTCTCGCTCAGCGTCACGAAGCGCATCGAGAATCTCAACTCGCAACATTCGAAGAAGCCAAGCCTCGCAATCGTTATCCGGCCTGCCACCTCCATAGATCGTGTGTCGGTAGTCCCCAATTGGAAAGTCGACGTATTGGCTGTAATCCGTAGCTTCAAGCTCCTCATCCGGCTCATCGTTGTCTTTCCCGCCACGCTTCTTATGAACGGCTACGACCTTTCGTTGTTCAACAATCCATTCCTCGCACTTGAAATTCCCGCGCAAGGAGAAGCGATAGCTGATGGTCGCCTCCGTGAGTTCCTTGTTGCTGTACCAATCTCCCAGGACTGGATGCTGATCGTCAGTGATATCACTGATAGTCGTGTCGATGAGTATTCCCGGAAACTCCACGTCTTCAGGCGGGACGCTGTCGTCGATGACTGTTTTCTTAAACGCGATTACCGTGTCGTAGTTGAAATCGTCGAGTTCAAGACTTCTGTTCTGTACGGCAGAGAGTTCCTGGCTGTAGACCAAGGCAAGAGCAGCAAGCAAATTGGTCTTGCCAACATTGTTCTCGCCAAGGATGAGCGTAAATGGGCGCAGCTCCATTTCGAAAGGAAAATCGCCAAAATTGCGAAAATTCTTGATGCTAATCCTGCTGATGTACATAATCACCTACCCAAACCTAATCCAACATCAGTTGCATTTTTCCTCTTGCCTGGCAAAGAGCTCCCTATCATACCGCAGCCGATCGCGGAAGCGGCGAAGGCGGTCGGTGTCTTTGGGGGTAATGCCACGACGAAAGTGGAAGACGATGTTTCGTAGTTCGTTAACCTTGCCGAAATCGACGTTCAGCAGTTCCCGCATTGTGTCGAACACGGGTTGGAACTGTGGCCAATTCGCTTCGCAGCAGATGAGCGTGCGGTATTGGGCGAACGTGAAATCTTCCAACGATTCCAGGCGCCCGGCGCCACCGGCGCGGAGTAATCGGATGGCCTTGCCAACGGCAGGAATCGTTCCCCGCTCTTCTATGACCTGTTTGAGTTCTGCCACGACTTTCGCAGCCGGACGGTTAGCCGAGGCCATCATCGCTTCGAGCACTTCGGCCAGTTCGCCGTCATCGTACACGTCGTGAATAAGGTCGCGGATTTCGTGTTCAATTTCGTAGAGCAAGACGAACGCCTCGGCGAAGTCGTTCAGCCGCCCGAATACGTCGGCGATGCAGAGAATCCCTAACAGCTCGTCGGCTGTGCCGACCAGGATGTGGTCGATGTTCCCCCAGTCGGTCTCCGTGTCGATGTAGACCTCTGGGCCAATGAAGTGGGCCGGTTCCATCGCCTCACGGATTGGAAGTTCTGTTGGCTTGATGTTCGCGGTCCGCAACTCCGCCACGCGCTTGCCGAACGATTTCCAACTAAAGACCCCGATAATTCGACCGGCCTTGTCTTCGACCGGAACCTGAGAGAACCCACTGTCTATCAAACGCTCAATGGCATCACTGGCCGGTGTAGAACCTTCCAACGTCAAGGGTTGCTGATCCTTGGGCAACAGTGCCCACGCCGGCCCGAAGGGGCCGGGACGCCTGCGGTGCATGTTGTCGCCGTTGATAGAGATGGATGATTCTGGCTGATTCAACGGGCCACCTCGCTCGTCTTACCCACCGGAGAAACGTACAGCGGCCAGCTCTGCGCAGTTGTCTGGAAATGGCTTGATCCACTGGGCGCAGAGCGGTTGCCAGTTTCGCAATCTTCTGAAGAGAGCTCCATGAGTCGGCTACTCATCGTGAACTCCTAGCACTCGCCACAGTCCTGGATGGATGGTAACTGCCGACTCATTGTCAATTTCAGCTGGTGAAACAGAATATGATTCGCTCGTTGCCCAGCGACTTTTCGAGAACGGTGATGTTTTTACTCCCACGCACCCTGTCTTGTACAGGATTGCCACAATTTCCTGTCTAAGTCCATCTAAAGTCAACTTCTTCGATTGATAATCGCTCGCAAGTGAGAACAGATCTCCCTTCGTGTCCTGCTCTATACACGCCGTCTCAAGAGACCATTCATCCAGTTTTTCTTTTGTAATGGCTGACACAGGAAAATGCGGTGACTGGTTGGTCAACAGGGCTTTGGTCATATCCAGCAACAATGGGTATTGCGCATGCCATTCACTGCCAATTGAACGCAGCATGCTTCGTGAGTACTCACCCTCCGCATCCAGGATTGCATCTTTAGTAATCGTCCCTTTGCCTTCGGACTTCTGAATGCAGGCGTTCAAGAATGCTATTACATCCCGCGGCCGGTTCCATGTACGTTGAATAATGTACTCTATTGTCGAAAATGTCCTTTTTCGACCAAATCGGAGCGTGACAGGCATGACATCCGCCAACGTTGGAGTGTAATTGGTGTATGCATCCCGAATTAACGCGGCAACTCGCCTGTCTAGCAAGTGCTGAATCTGATTTGGCGTCCACCTTAACGGCAGGTATAATGAACGATATTTATCTTCCTGAAAGCCAGCTTCACTCCTTGTAGCGCGAAACACTTGCTCGATCAAGTCTACACGCAAGCTGATAATGATTTTTGCATTGTGAACTTTCTGAAACTCCCTTACCGTGTCAACAAGTCCCTTGAGCAGTCTCAATCGTATTTCTTGATCAACCCACGGCTCGTCCAGTTGATCAATCGTAATGTAACACGGCTTCTGCGGATCATTCAGTACCTCCTCCAGAAGATCAAAAATTCCAGTCAATTCTTGGACTTGAATCTCATTAACAACGCACTGTGCCCGACGTTTGATTTCTTGAGTAGTTTCCACCGACATTCTATCGTCCACAGTGTCACGTTTGCCTAACTTTGCTGATACCCCACCGTGAGCGAATGCCTTTGGCAATGTAATACTACCGCCACATTTCGTTTCTATTTCTTTTCTTATTGCGTTTTCAAATCGCTCAACCACTTCCTTCGTCCGATATTCCACGTCCTCAAAGAATCTGTCTCCCCATTTCTTCAAGTAATCGAGTGCTTTTTGTGACCGTCGGACTTCTGCTTGCTTCTTGGCCTTGCTCTCTCGTGAATCGAAATACCCTTTTATTTGCTCAATGAATGACCCTTGTTTGTTCTTGTCGACTATGTCGACACGATGTTGAATAATGGTCACCGCAAATACATGGCGCCATAGGAGCTTGTAGAACGGATCCAGGTTAATTCCCAACGCAGAAAGATATGGCAATATAGTGGAATTGGTCAGATAATTCAGTGACAAATGTTCCGGTTGGACGCTAATCACAAACTCGGATTCCTTACGTAGCCTGTGCAGTAGCGCTGTCTTTCCTGCGCCTGTTCTTCCAAGAACGATTCGCTTCGGATCTGCACAATCGAGTAAAACCTTGATGTCACCGGTATCTTCAAAGCACGTAGAAAGAAAGTGTCCTTTCGGCAAGCGTGTATGACTTTTTGTGGACAGCTCGGTATCGTTGGTTGTCAAAGCCTTTTCTTACGGAGGACAGCCAATGCATACTCGAACGACG
>JAJRYU010000068.1 GCA_024275615.1 Planctomycetota bacterium | reverse complement strand
TAACCTGCCCATTGTCAATTACTACCAGCACGCCACATATCTCACTGTCAACCATGGGCACGCTGCTTTGTTTGGCGTCTATGGCAACTTGGCCATCGGTTGCATGCTCTTTTGCGCCCGCTGGGTCGTCAAACCAGAAAAATGGAATGCGGCACTCCTGCGCCGCACATTCTGGTGGCTGAATATCGGTTTGGTGTTGATGCTCATCATGGACCTGTTCCCCGTCGGGGTCCATCAACTGTGGACTGTCATGGACGAAGGGTACGCCTATGCACGCTCCCAAGATTACATTCACGGAAGCACTTTCCAGATGTTCACCTGGTTCAGAGGAATTGGCGTCACGGCGTTTGTTTGCGGCGGTGTTCTACCCTTGGTTTGGTTTATGGTCAGCCGTTGGTTCCACCTGAAACCGCAGAGTGATTCTGATGCCCCATTCGTCGTCCCCCCTACTGTCTTGGCAGTCATGCCCGGTCACGAGGAAGAATCGGATAAGAAAGAAACCCAATCGGTCTAGACCGCAAAGCGTTGACAGGTCCTTTGACACCCCATGAAAAAGAGGTTCTCTCCCGAACTACCGCGAGAGAACCTCTGGACCATCAAGATCCCTTAGAAAAAACTACGTCTAGGGTACATCAACCGTGACGGTGGTTCTGGTTTCACCACTGTCCGGGAATGACCACTGCATGCCCGCGTCTTTGTTGAGAGAAATCAACAAGGGCGACTGAGGGAAGTTTGCGTCATAGGTTCCAATATTGGCACTTGGAATCTCGATGACCGCTTCGACGTTGAAAGCAACAGTATCTCCAGTCGTCAAACCGGCGATGTTGATGTTCATGGAAACACTTCCTGCCCCTGTTGAGCGATGTGACAGGATAATGTGCGGAGTTCCTGAGACGTGCTCGGATAGCAGGATTGGCTTCGGATTTCCCATGCCGTCAACGGCGTGTGCAGCTCCTGTGTTGTCGACAAGAACAACATCTGAAATGATCGCCGTATTGCTCCCTGCAGAAATCCCGTAGGTGGCGGGGTCGTTGACAAATGTGTCCGTTCCGGCCTTTTTCACCAAGATTCTGCCAACCACGAAACGGTTGATCGCTGGTGCTGGCCCATTCGTGACGGCATCTTTGCCTCGCTTCATCGCCAACTGAACCGTCACAGTCGTCGATCGAACGCCAGCACTTGGCGGGCTCAAAGATGTCATCGATGTCGAGATCACCTTGTGGGCACCCAATTCAAGCACCTCTCGAGGCGATCCTGGATTGAATTGAGCTTTGATGAAAGGATCGGTCACGATGTTGGGCGGTGATGTGTAAACCTGATTGTTGCCGTTGCGGTCGAAAACCTTCACATTCCATTCGTAGGCCACTGTCTCAGGCACATAGTTGGCAAAGGTATCAATTGTAGACGGCCGAAGATCGTTCAAGATCACGCTCTCGATAGAAGTGAAGTCGTTCCTCACGATCAAGGTATACGCCGCACCTGACCCGACTTCGCGATATCGGATTTCAGAGCGAGCCGGCTCATTCGTCGACCAGGATAGGCGCGCCACTTTTGTCGTGACAAAGGCCACATGGGGAGCAACATCAAAACCGGGAGGAGTCAAATCGAGTGCATTGAGAGGTCCTGGAGTCAACGGGAAGCTGTCACCGCCGTTGCGAATGCCGTCCATGTCAAAATCCACACCAATTCGCTCCGCCATGCCTACTGGTACGCCGAAGAAACAGTTGTCCTCAACAGACACGCTGTTGAGAAAAGTCGAAAGTGGCCGAGGCGTGAATCCTACTTGATCAGCTTCAAACATCCGCGAGACACGATTGTAGAACCACCGCGTCGCCGCGAGGGAACCGGATGAATTGACCGAGGTGCCAAAAGCAACAAGACCGCAGTTGCGCGCCGCTGCCTGCCGCGCAAGGTAGATAATGTCGTTCCTCTGTGCAGTGGTCGTCTGTGCATTGAGAGTCTGTGCAAAATGCACAGCCGGTGCCAAGCCGGTATCCCACTGGTTGATAAAGGATGTGATGTCCCAGCCATTCTGGTTGCCGAATGGCACGTTTCCAGTGATCAAGACGACAAATCCGAATAGGTCCGAGACCACGCCCGCATGGGCTATGCTTGCCCCAAGGAATCCTCTGGGACTAGAAGCCAAGACACCGCCAGCACTGGGTACTAAGACGTTCACTCGAGATTGCCTCTTGAGTTGTAGGTCATGAAATGGAGCCACCTTGAAAGTCGCCCGCCGGGGGCGGAAAGGGGCGGAGAAATCACGGTTGATGTCGTTGTTGGTCCCAGTCGGAGCTGCATGGCATTCATTGCAAGTCAATGTGCCAAAAGTCGGCGTGTTTCGGAAAGTGTTTTGTCCGGCAACAGCGCTGACTCCCGTGGGCGAACCCAAGATGTCGGCCTGAATGCTGTCATTGATCAAACGGTCACGATCCTGAACTGGGTTTGCTGGCACCTGAAGGGAGAAAACAAAGGCCTCAAAGTCGGGAAGTTCTGTTTGCCCATCAAGTTTCTGGGAAGCACCCA
Organism: Planctomycetota bacterium; assembly: GCA_024275615.1. GTDB lineage: Bacteria > Planctomycetota > DRQF01 > S139-23. Next base: position 7,674 of record JAJRYU010000068.1, on the reverse strand, counting down.
GGAGGCCAACGAAGGCGCCATTGAAATCTGACAGAGTTCGTTCGCCGCGCCAATGAAATGGTGCCAGACGATCCAAACCGAACAGTGTCTGTGTCAACATCGGACCCTTGTCGTCAAGAGGAGGATTCGACAAATTCCACGACAAGAGGTCTGTTGTCCCATCGACATGACAAGAAGCACATGAAATGTTGCCATGCTCAGACCGTGAACCGTCGTAGAAGAGCTCGCGACCTTTGGCGATATTTGCGGGCGTTGGGTCATATCGTAGATCGAGTGTCTTGAGCACCGAAGGCGTCGTCTTGTTCCAACGATAGGCAAGAACCTTGTTGCTACCCCAGCAATACACCAAGAGGACGGTACCAGAGGAGTCAAGCATGAGCCCTCGAGGAATAGAGCCGTCCGGCAACTTCCACTCATTGACGAAAGCGCCGTTTTGGTCGAGAACCATGATATTGTCGGTGAGCAAGCCAGCGACAAAAACTTTGCCGTTCGTAGGGTGGAACGTCAAGGCGTAGGGCTGCCCGACAGTACGCTGATTGCTGTCTGTAATCATACCGCCTAAACCAGCGCTTTGGTTTACGTCGTTGGTGTATGAATCCAGAATGGCCACTACCGAACTGGCATCATCAGTGCCATCGATCACAGTCGCGGTCGAAATATCGATGATATTGATGCGGTTGTTAACGAACTTCCCTTTGACAGCCGGTTCACTTTGGGCAGAAGCATCCTTGTTATTTGCTTCTGTATTCAACTGCCAGAACCGCTTTGTGAGGGGGTGAACACCATGGGCGAACAAGACGGTTCCCATATCTACCGCCAGGACTTCGACGCCAGCAGCGACCGTACTTATTGGATTGATGCGAAACAGATCTTCGTCAGGGAAAGGCGTTGTAGTGCCTTCGGCGTCGTAGATCGATCCCGTGGCATTGGGAGTGGATCCTCCTTCTGGCGTGGAGTTGTTGCCAGAAAGAAGAGGGGCCACCAAGATCCGACGGCCAAGAGTCACGCTGTCCTGAAACGACAAGAAAGTCGGCCTTTTCATACGAAATAGTGGGTTTGTAGCCTCGCTGTAGATCCTCTTGGCACCGGTGGCAAGAATAATCTCGACCACGGAATCCGCACCCGGACAGGAAACCCAGGCGCGCCCCAAGGTGTCGTCAACAAGAATATCCGCTGGTTCAGCGGGCAAATCGATCGTGCTTTTCACTCGGCCAGTCGCCGCGTCGAGGCGAGTGAGGCAATCACTACCGCGACAAACGACCAGGAGCTCGAGAGCCCCCGTGCCATCTGTCCAAGTTGCGATGCTGACCGGCCCCCAGGGCACTGAATAGACGGCTGTCGGACTAGTCGGACCGCCGTTGGGAAAGACCTCTACCGTGTTGTCAAAACTATTCACGGCATAGAGATTGGTGGTCGTGCCCACAGTCGCCATGAGAAAAGGACGAACAGGAGCAAAATTAAGATTGATGTTTGGACCTTCGACATTGTCCTTGTCGACGATTGCTGCGGTTTGAGCCGAAACAGTCGCCACAGTGGCAAGAAGGCAGAGAAGTGCCAGCACCGGCATTCGCCAGCGACATAAAGTTCGCATAAGATACTTCCTTTGAAAATGTAGATACAATTCCGTATTTGCGTGCCCAGAGGCACTCATTTTCGAAGGCGTTTTCTTCCCCTATGCGTTACCGAAACTCAAAGAAAGATTTCCTGGCGGGTCAGTTTCGTTTGGGGCCAGCTGGAACTTTCGGCCGAGTGTTATGAGCTCCAGATTTGAGGATGTTCAAGAGATGAGCGATACCAGCTTCGAGAATGGGCTCTTCACCGGCAATGATTTTCCCGGGGTCATCGAAGACGCGGATGTCTGGCGCGACACCCTGGCCTTCAACGGCCCATTTGCCAAACGTGTCGACAAATGCAAATGAAGGCACTTTGATGCGGCCACCATCAATCAGCCCAGGTTCGAATGATATGCCAACCAAGCCGCCCCATGTCCTGGCGCCAATGAGAGTACCGGTGCCCAGCTTGCGATAGTAGTAGGGCAAGGCATCCCCCCCTGACGAGGAGTAACCGTTGATCAGCATGACACTGGGACCGGCGAATGTCCGTGCTGGAGTTGGGTAGAGTTCCGCGCCTCGTGTCGACCAGTAGTTGAGAGGTCGAGTGGCAAGGTCATGAGCCATCTGATCAGGAATGAAGCCGCCGCCGTTGTAGCGGTCATCGATGATGAGGGCTTCTTTGCTGCGTGCCAAGGCATACATGCCCTCGTAGAATCGTCGGTGTCCTTCCACGGCAGTATTGGGCACATGGATGTAGCCGATTCGCCCTTGGGAGAGTTTCTCGACCAACCGTGCGTTCTCAGCTACCCAATCAAGATAGCGCAGCGTCGTTTCGCTCTTAGTTGGTTTAACCCACGCGTCGTGGGAATCACGGCCATCAGCATGGGCCGACAAAGTGAGCTTGACTCGGCGCCCGACTTTTCCTTCTAAATACCGATAGGGATTTTCTCTTGTCGTTAGGTCTTGATCGTCAATCGCGATGAGGAAATCACCGACTTGAGCCCTGACTCCCACTTCCGTGAGAGGATTACGGCCACCTTGAGTCCAGTTTTCGGAAGCGAAGATCTTGGCGATCTGGTAACGCCCCTCGACACGGACAAATTCGCACCCTAAGCAACCGGTCTGGTAACGCTCCACCGCCGGTAGTTCACCGGTCTGCACGTAGGCATGCCCAACGTTCAGTTCACCGACAAGTTCTCCAAGAATGTAATCCAGATCGCTACGATGCGACATGTGAGACAAGAGCGGCCGGTACTTTTCTTGCATCGCATTCCAATTGACCTGGTGCATGCCAGGATCGTAGAACCAATCCCTAGCAATACGCCATGCATCAAAGAACATCTGTCGCCATTCTTGGACCGGATCCACCTTGACACGAACTGCGGTCAAATCAACGGCGTTTTGCCCCGCCTTGCGTCCCGGTGACAAGGAGTCGATGCAAACTTTGCCCCTATAGCGATACACCAACTTCTTTCGGTCGGCACTGAAACGACAAAAGCGGACGCCAGCAAGAATAGTCTGGGCCTTGTTGGTCTTGAAGTCAAAGCGCTTTATCCCCCCGGGCCCGGAGAAGACAAGCCCACTCTTTGTCGCCAAGAGACCATCGTAGAAAGCGCTCGCAAGGGGAAGAACAACCAAGCGATCCTCAATCCCTGCGCAGTCAATTTTCATTGACGACGATTTCGCCGCCTTCTTGACCACTTCTTTGGCTGGTTGCGATTCAGGAGATTTCTCCTTGTCATCGTCTTCCCCACTTGGAATCGGCTCTTCGTCACTCATGTAGGGCAAAGGCGAGACCCCGTCCGCTTGCAAGATGACGGCGTAGATGCGGCGATCGAAATTGCGATCGCTGTAGTCGAAATCTCGGGCAGAAACAAAGTAGAGGTACTTGCCATCAGGACCAAATGTCGGTGAGGAATCGGAAAAGTTGGTCGCCGTGACCCGCTTTGGTTCGGGTGATTTGGTAGCGACGACCCAAATCGAACTGAGGCCGTTGGGTTCCGTCTTTGTATAAGTCAAATGGCTGGAGTCCGCCGACCAACTCACGGAAGCAATACCGCGCTCACTGCCGACATCGAGAACGGACATCTTCTTCGTTTTTGTGTCAACCAAGCGCAAATGAGCCGCCTTGTCGACATAAGCAATGCTCTTGCCGTTCGGAGAGAAAGTGTAGCTCGTTATCCACGCCGGGCTCATGGTGGTGAGCTGAATCTCCGATCGATCTCGCCGATCGAGGAGAAAAATCTCGTAGTTGTTGCCCTGCTCGGCAAGATAGGCGATGTACTTTCCCTTGGGCGACCACTGAGGGGCGCGCTCTCGACGATTCGGAGACAATCTTAGAGGGCGTACCTCGCCACTCTTTGCCGGCGCTGTGAAAAGATCGCCGCGAAACTCAACCACAACCCGCTTGGCGGTGGGCGACAAGGCGAAAGCTCCCACTCTCTTGGCACCTTCTTTCCATACGCTCCTAGTCCAAGGCTTGTCGTCTTCAAGCACGATGTCGAGACGCTTGACCTTTTCCGTCGCGGCATCCATGACAAAAAGATATCCACCATTTTCAAAGATGATCCCGCCGTTGCCTCGTGAGGGAAAGAGAACATCAAAGTCGCTAAAACTGGTTATCGATCTCTCCGTGCCGCTTTCAAGGTCGTGACACCAAAGATTGAGGGTTCCCGTGCGATCACTGGTGAAATAGATTTTTTTACCCAGCCACAGCGGTTGGTTGTCGGTTCCGGAATAGCCGGTCAGCCGTTTCACTTTGTTGGTGGTTAGATCAAAAGTGAAAACATCTTGGGCGCGACCTGCATTGTAGCGCTTCCATGTTCGCCATTCTCGGCTGAGAATGTTGTAGGCCAAATGTTTGCCGTCTGGAGAAAAAGTCGCAGCGCCGCCTTCTGGGATCGCCAAGGAAATGGGGAGCCCAACACCGTCAGCATCCACCAAGAAATAGCGGCCAACACGTTGACCATGAGACGTACGGTTCGAGCGAATCAGGATCTTCTTGCCATCAGGAGACCAGTCATAGGGCAAATTATCATAGCCGCCTCGCGCAGGCATCGGGCCAACATCGGGATAGAATGTCAACTGCTTGGGAGTCCCGCCTTGCCAGGGAACGACATAGATCTGACGACTGCCGCCGTATTCTCCGGAAAAAGCGACCCAACGGCCATCCGGAGAAATTCGTGGCATGACCTCGAAACCTTCGTCGTAGCTGGTGAGTCGTCTCGCTGTCAGAGATGAGCGTGTACACACCCAAATATCGCCGCCATGCACGAAAGCAACTTTTTCTCCCTGCATGTGTGGAAAGCGTAGCAGGCGCGCAGTCTCCTGAGCCAAGACACTCTGAATCTGCAACAGGAGAAAGAAACAAGTTGTGGCGATGCGCATCAAATACCCCTCGTAAGTCTATATGGTCGCTGGGAGAATAACCGCTCGGTCACAACAAGGCTACTCTGGACCCCATTCACAAGGAGTACGAACCTGATCTTTCATTCTTTCCTCGGGGCATCGAAGGCAGGCTCAGATCTGCTTTCCCTTGGCAGCTTGGAATCACTCGGGTAACCTAACGCGTGTTATCACACCAAATTTGAGGGTCTTTACGCCGATGCGCATTGCTTTTTTTTGCACCCGCTTTCCATGCGTCTCGGAGACCTTTGTGCTTTCCCAATTGGCTGGCCTTTTGGATCAAGGCTTCGAAATCGATGTCCATGCCATTCAGCCCGGCGACGGCGATGTCCTGCAGCCGATATTTAGAAAATACGGCCTTGAACGGCATATTTCCTATCGTGGCCGAACCGGTTCAGTCATCGGACGTATTCTGGCAACACTTTGGTTGATACTTTGCCTCGGAGTCGTCTCACCTTTGAAGTTGCTGGCGTTAGCACGGCTGGTGAGAACGGTCCCTGAAATCAACTTTGTGGCGGCCCTTTTCACTTTGAAAGGGCTCAAGTCACGCCCCAAAGCCGATCTTTTGTACGCCCATTTTGGCCCCAATGGTCAAGTGGCCGCAACTCTTAAAGCCGTTGGCCTTATCGACCTTCCCATAGTCACAGTCTTTCACGGTTTCGATGTCACCTTGGTTATTGAAGAGTGGGGTCCCCGTTACTACCGTGTCCTTTTTGAACACGGGGACTTGATGCTCCCAGTCAGCAAGGAATTCAAGCGCCGCCTTGTTACTTTGGGATGCCCGGCTGCGAAGATCGTCGTCCACCATATGGGGGTTGATATTCAAACTCTTACGTTCAAGGAACGCAAAGATCCCAAGCCTGGATGTCCGATCAAGATCCTTGCCATCGCCCGCCTCGTGGAGAAAAAGGGCATCGCAGATGGAATCTCAGCCGTCGCCAATATCGCCGCAATGGGAAAGCACGCAATTGTCTTCGACATCGTCGGCGACGGAGTGTTGCGAGAAGAACTCGATGCCTTCATCAAGAAAACTGAGTGTTCGAATTTGGTTACTCTCGTCGGCTGGAAAGACCAAGACGCAGTGCAAGAGTTCATCGAAAGCGCCGATATCTATTTGGCACCCAGTGTCACTGCAGCCAACGGCGATGAAGAAGGCATCCCGGTGGTTTTGATGGAAGCAGCGGCTACGGGGTTGCCGCTTGTGTCAACGCGTCACAGTGGCATCCCAGAGTTGGTGCGAGATCAAGAAACCGGACTCTTGGCAAACGAACACGATGTCCCGGGCCTCACTTCTGCACTGGAGCAGCTGTGCGCGGACGGCGAATTGCGGCGCCAACTTGGAAGAAATGGCCGAAACTTGGTGGCCAGAGAGTTTGCGATCGATTCCTTGAATACCAAACTGGGAAAACTTCTGCAGGGGCAAGTTCTGTCGTGAAGATTGTCGTGTGCGCCTTAACCTACAAACGCCCAGAAGGACTGAGACGTCTGTTGGAAGGTCTCGAAAAACTGGAACGTTCGCCGCAATGGGATCAGCTTGCTTTCGTCATCGTTGACAACGACCCGCAAGAATCAGGTAGATCGATCTGTGCCGAGTTTCAAGCCGACAACAAACTAGGACAAGATCTGTGCTATGTGCACCAACCCATCCAAGGGATTGCTCGTTCGAGGAATGCGGCCATGGATGCTGCTTCTGAGAGCGACTGGACCGCTTTCATCGACGATGACGAGTGCCCTGAGAAAGATTGGCTCACCGCCCTTTTTGCGAGCGCCCTCACCCATGAAGCCGACGTCGTAGGTGGCCCGGTGGAACCTCTCATCGAAGGTGATCCACCGCAATGGCTGATCAAACACGGATTTTTCGAACGCAAGAAATACGACGATGGCCAACAGATCGGCCACGTCTTCACGAACAATGTCCTTTTCAGGAGCAGTCTGCCTAAGAAACTCGGCATTCGCTTTGACGAACGTCCAGAATTTGCAGCTCTGTGTGTGGGCGAAGATCGTCTGTTTTTTCAGGAACTTGCACTCCGAGGCGCACGCACGGTTTACTGTGCCCATGCATCAGTCAAGGAGTGGATCCCTGAAGCACGAGCCAATGAAGCATGGCTGGTGGCGCGCATGCACAAGATAGGCAAGGCGACGTCTGTTGTCGAGATCAGCTTAAAGCCCGGCATGAAAACTAGATCTGTTCAAATTGCCAAGTCCTGTGTTTGGCAACTGCTCGGGTTTCTTCAGTTCATCTTGGGAGGGTTTTTGTCGCCCGCTCCGCGAACAAAGGCTCGCCGCGCCATGTCATACGGAAGAGGCCTCATGAGGGGGATCTGGGTCAGTGAAGCATACGGCCAAAAAAGTAGTCGATCACGATCTTGACAGCATTGATGGCTTTCTGGCCTTTCGCCAAACTGTGCTCCGTGTAACGGATCTGCACTGGGATCTCTTTCATCGTCAGATCCAAACGGCGGACAAAGCTGATGAATTCGCTGGCATGAGCCATGCCATCCATGGTGATTTCCATGCGCTGTGCCGCCGACCGTGACAAGCACCGCAGACCATTGTGCGCATCGGAGACTTTCACTCGATGTACCAGTCGACTGAACAAGATGCCGCCCTTGAGAACCCATCGCTTTGAAGTTGGCATGTTGATGGTCTCGCCCAAGAAGCGAGAACCGTAGCAGACATCAGCTTCTCCAGCCGCAATCGGCTCAACAAGCTTTTC